>JAQVDY010000003.1:0-67500 GCA_028698215.1 Actinomycetota bacterium
GATGGCACCGCAGCCTTGACAGCGACATAGCAAAAGAAAAGCGGACTTAATTATACCAAAGATTTTATAGTTATTATAATTTGCTTCTTGTTTTTTTGGCTAAAATTTCATATAGTATAAAAGAAATTTTATAAACCTTTAAAATAGTCCAGAGAGACTAAAAGGGAAGACGTGAAAAAAAGATTACATATAATTCAATCAGTAATACCTTCTTGCTCCTTTGGCGGGAAGGTTTTTTTATGTCTCCAGAGGTGCATATGAAGGAAAAAGCATTAATATTAGGATCCCAGGATATTGAGAGGGTACTAAAAAGAATTTCTCATGAAATCCTGGAAAGGAATAAAGGCTGCCAGAATTTAGTGCTAGTGGGGATACAAAAAAGGGGTATCCCCATAGCTTACAGGATAGCAGAAAATGTAAAAAACTTTGAAAAAACGACCATACCAGTGGGCAAATTGGATATTACTTTTTACAGGGATGATATAGGGCAAACCCTAAAACCAGATATAAGTATAACGGATATACCGTTTGACTTAAAAGATAAAGACATAATACTGGTCGACGATGTATTATTTACAGGGAGAACTATCAGGGCCGCCATGGACGCCATCATAGATTTGGGCCGGCCGCGAACCATCCAGCTGGTAGTGCTTATAGATAGGGGACACAGGGAGCTGCCTATAAGAGCTGATTATGTAGGTAAAAACATACCTACTTCTATCCATGAATTGATAGAGGTTAGGTTAGAGGAAACTGATGGCGTGGACAAAGTAACCATATGTGATAACCAATAGAAAAGGTGTTTTGTGCTAACAGGGAGAAGTTTACTCAGTATAGAAGATTTGAATAAAGGGGATATAGAGCTGGTCCTAAAAAACGCCAGCTCTTTTATGGAAGTATTGGACCGGAAAGTTAAAAAGGTACCGGCATTGAGGGGTAAAACCATAGCTACCGTCTTTTTTGAACCAAGTACCAGGACCAAGAATTCCTTTGAGATAGCAGCTAAAAGGCTGAGTGCGGACCTTATTACTTTTACTTCTTCTACCAGCAGCTTAAAAAAGGGAGAATCCATAACTGACACCATAAACACTATTACTGCTATGAAGGTAAACCTATTAATTATCAGGCATGCCCATAGCGGAGTACTTAATTTTCTGGCTCAAAAAACTGACATACCCATCATAAATGCCGGGGATGGCAAACATCAGCATCCATCACAGGCTTTGCTGGATTTATATACTATATATAAGCATTTTGACCGATACAATGGACTAAAAATAGCCATAGTGGGAGATTATCTCAATAGCAGGGTAGCCCGTTCTAATGTGTGGTTATTTAAAAAAATGGGAATGGATGTGACTATTGTGGCTCCCAGTATGTTTCTTCCGGAAGATGCATCGATTACGGAAGCTAAATTAGCCTCTACCATAGATGAGGTAATCGAAGAGGCGGATATAGTATATATGCTTAGAATGCAGGTAGAAAGACAGGGTAGAAAATTATATCCTTCCGTTAATGAATATAACCGTTTTCTGGGTTTAAATTTGGAAAGACTTGGAAGGATGAAGAAAGAATCCATAGTAATGCACCCGGGACCTGTTAACAGGGGAACAGAAATAAGTGAAGAAATTATGGAAAAATTAACGGGCTCCAAAGGAAACAGCAAAATTATGATTCAGCAGCAGGTGACCTGCGGGGTAGCAGTGAGGATGGCCTTATTATATTTAATATTAAGTTAGGCAGGTTATTATAAATTGGAAATAAAAAAGCCAGATATTCTTGTCAAAAATGCTGAAGTAATAGACCCTTACCGGAATAAGAAATTTAAATCCGATATATTTATAAGTAAGGGCCTGATAGCAGAGGTGGCTGATAGTATTGAAAGCAGTGGAAAGGTAAGGATAATTGAAGCCAAAGGCCTGACAGTAAGCCCGTCATTAATAGACATGCATGTACATTTACGGGATCCCGGGGATGACCGGGAAGAGGATATAATCAGCGGAATCAAATCAGCCTTGGCGGGAGGTTTTACCACCATAGCATGCATGCCTAATACTATGCCAGCTCTAGATTGCCCATACCTGGTAAAATATATTGCCAGTCAGGCTAAGATCAATGATTTTAACCTTTTACCGGTAGCTGCCATGACTAAAGGTCTGGAAGGTAAGGAAATAACCGAAATGGGGCTTCTCCTGGGGAGCGGAGCAGCAGCTTTCTCCGATGACGGTAAGTGCGTACAGGATTCTAGATTAATGTTTGAAATAATGCGCTATGCCCAACAATTGAAAGCGCTGCTTATACTCCATGAGGAAGATTATCAATTTTCAGCGGAAGGACTGGTTCATGAAGGCTACTATGCTAATAAATATGGCCTGGAAGGTATATCTGCTTTAAGCGAGGAGCTGGTAATAGCCAGGGATTTAATGCTGGCCGCTAAAACAGGGGCACGGATACATATAACCCATGTAAGTACAGCGGGTACAGTGGAGATGATTAGGGAGGCTAAAATGAATAAAATTCAGGTAACCTGTGACGTAACTCCACACCACCTTTATTTTGAGCATAGCAGTCTGGGCAGTTTCAACCCAAACTTAAAAGTTAAGCCTCCCCTAAGGGGTCCCGAAGACAGGGAAGCCTTAATAGAAGGGGTTAAGGATGGCACCATTGATGCTATTGCCAGTGACCATGCACCTCATTTAAATGCAGAAAAGAATACAACAATGAAAGACGCTGCCTTTGGGGTCATAGGAATGGAAACTTCGTTTAAGGCTGCTTATAGTAAATTGTGCGCTGAACAAAAAATGGATTTACTGGATTTGCTAAAACTATATACTTCCGGACCTTCCAGTATTTTAGGTTTAGACCCTGTTCCGATTGAAACCGGTATTGCTGCCAACCTGGTAGTAATAGATACAAAAAAAGAGGGAAAAGTAGGACCCAATTTTTACTCCAAAAGTAATAATTGCCCTTTTATTGGCCATAATCTTAAGGGAGAAGTCCTTTATACTATTAACAATGGCAATCTATCTTATATAAGAGAGTGATTTAATTGAGCAAAAAAGCAATTTTAATGTTGGAAGACGGAATGGTATTTGAGGGCAGGAGTTTTGGCTGCCCGGGGGAAACTATTGGCGAGGTAGTGTTTAATACCTCAATGACCGGTTACCAGGAAATATTAACTGATCCCTCATACTGCGAACAGATAGTTAATATGACTTATCCACAGATAGGAAATTATGGCGTAAATCATGAGGATGTTGAGTCTAATCGTCTGCAGGTTAAAGGTTTTATAGTTAGGGAATATATGGATGCTTACAGTAATTGGAGGGCAGAAAAAAGCCTGCAGCAGTATTTGATGGAAAATAGTATAGTGGCAATATCAGAAGTTGATACCAGGAAAATTACCCGCCATATAAGACAGCGGGGCGCCATGAAAGGCCTTATCACTACGGAGACTGAAAGTAGGACCCATTTGCAAAAAAAGCTAGATATTTTTCCTCCTATTGAGGGCAGAAACCTGGTGGATTTGGTAACCTGTAAACAACCTTATATATACCAGCCTGATAAAAAAGATTATAAATATAAGATAATTGCTGTTGATTATGGAGTGAAATTAAATATTTTAAGAGGGCTTGCCGGAGCAGGCTTTTACATAACTGTAGTTCCAGCAGACACCAAAGCTGAATACATCTTAAAACAAAAACCGGATGGGGTACTGCTTTCCAATGGTCCCGGCGATCCTGCGGCTGTAGAGTATGCCACTTCCCAGATCAAATCTTTAATAGGAAAGCTGCCTATATTTGGAATATGCCTTGGCCATCAATTGTTAGGCCTGACCTTGGGAGCTAAAACCTATAAGCTAAAATTTGGACATCATGGCGGTAATCATCCGGTCAAGAACCTAAGGACCAATAGAGTGGAAATTACGACCCAGAACCATGGTTTTGCCCTGGATGAGGCTTCTTTAAGCCAGATGAAGGGTGTTAAATATAAATTAACCCATATAAACTTAAATGATAATACCATAGAGGGGATTGAATATCCGGATCTGGCTGCCTTTAGCGTACAGCATCATCCGGAGGCGGGCCCTGGTCCTCATGATAATAGTTATATTTTTGATTGTTTTGTAAAGTTAATAGATAATTTTAGATAGGATGAATATATGCCCAAAAGGAAAGATTTAAAAAAGATATTAATAATAGGTTCCGGTCCGATAATTATTGGACAAGCTTGTGAGTTCGATTATTCCGGCACTCAGGGATGCAAGGTTTTAAAAGAAGAAGGCTATAAGGTAGTACTGATAAACAGCAATCCTGCTACTATCATGACTGACCCTGATTTTGCTGATAAGACCTACATAGAGCCTTTAACCCCAGATTTTGTTACCAAGGTTATCAAGAAGGAAAGGCCGGATGCTTTATTGCCTACCTTGGGAGGCCAAACCGGCTTGAATATAGCAGTTTCGCTGGATAATTCCGGAGTATTAAAACAATATGGGGTAGAGCTTCTGGGTGCTAATGCCGATGTTATAAACAAAGCCGAAGATAGGGAATTATTTAAACAGGCCATGAACAATATTGGTCTTTATGTACCCCCCAGCGGATATGCTCACAGCCTGGAAGAAGCTATTAGGTTTGGAGAAGAACTCAAGTATCCCTTGGTAGTGAGGCCTAGCTTTACTTTAGGCGGTTTGGGGGGAGGAGTAGCTTTTAATAAGGACGAGTTTACCGAAGTAGTGGTAAGGGGGTTAGACTTGTCTCCTGTAAACAGGGTTCTAATTGAAAAATCAGTGGCAGGCTGGAAAGAGTTTGAGCTGGAGGTAATGAGGGACAAAGCAGATAATGTAGTTATAATCTGCTCTATTGAAAACTTTGATCCCATGGGGGTCCATACCGGTGACAGCATAACCGTAGCTCCAGCCCAAACACTAACCGATAGCGAATATCAGGGTATGCGTAATGCTGCTATAAAAATAATGAGAGAAATCGGGGTGGAAACTGGAGGATCAAATATCCAGTTTGCTGTGGATCCCGAAAATGGGAAAATGGCGGTAATAGAGATGAATCCCAGGGTTTCCAGGAGCAGCGCTCTGGCTTCCAAGGCTACCGGCTTCCCTATTGCTAAAATTGCGGCCAAGTTGGCTATTGGCTATACCCTGGACGAGATACCCAATGATATAACCAGGGAAACCCCGGCTTGTTTTGAGCCAGCTATTGATTATGTCGTAGTAAAGTTTCCCCGATGGGCTTTTGAAAAATTTCCAGGCACTGATCCTACTCTAACTACTAGAATGAAATCGGTAGGGGAGGTAATGTCTATTGGAAGAACTTTTAAAGAAGCTTTACAAAAATCAATCAGGTCCCTAGAGATAGACCGCTATGGTTTGGGAGCTGATGGTTATGATTCCATAGATAAGGAATTACTTCATGATAAATTGGCGGTACCTAACCAAGACCGTATTTTCTATATAAAGTATGCTTTGGAAATTGGTAAAACGGTGGAAGAAATTTTTGATTACACCAAGATCGACCCTTGGTTTTTAAACAATATAAAACAATTGGTTGACTTTGAAAAAGATTTTAACGGTAAGAAATTAAACCAGATAAGCCAGGATCAATTAAACCAAGCCAAGAGAATGGGATACTCAGATACGCAGATTGCATATATGTGCAATTCTACCGAGGACAAGGTACGGGCTTTAAGGAAAAAATGGAACATAAACACTACCTTTAAGACTGTTGATACCTGTGCTGCAGAATTTGAAGCCTATACCCCCTATTATTACTCTACCTACGAGCAGGAAGATGAAGTAAAATCTTCTTCTAAGCAGAAAATTATAATACTGGGCAGCGGTCCCAATAGAATTGGCCAGGGAATAGAATTTGATTATTGCTGTGTACATGCATCTTTTGCCCTCCATGAAGATGGCTATGAGACTATTATGATTAATTGCAATCCGGAGACGGTGAGCACTGATTATGATACCTCGGACCGCCTCTATTTTGAGCCTTTAACCTTTGAAGACGTAATGAATATAATAGAAGCTGAAAAGCCTGTGGGAGTTATAGTACAATTTGGGGGCCAAACTCCTCTAAAGTTAGCTTTAAGGCTGCAGCAGGCAGGGGTCAATATACTGGGAACATCACCGGACAGCATAGATTTGGCTGAAGATAGAAAAAGATTTGGGGCCATGCTTTCCGAACTGGATATCCCCCAACCTGATAATGGTACTGCATTAAATATTGAGCAGGCTGTAGATATTGCCAACCGTATCGGTTATCCGGTATTGGTAAGGCCCTCTTACGTGTTGGGTGGTAGGGCTATGAGTATAGTATATGACCAGCAATCCCTAACTAATTATGTACGGGATGCAGCCCTGGTTTCCCCCGATAGGCCTATCCTGGTTGATAAATTTTTAGAAAGAGCCATTGAAGTGGATGTAGATGCTGTATATGATGGCCAGGAAATATATATAGGGGGCATCATGGAGCATATTGAAGAGGCAGGAATACATTCCGGAGATAGTGCCTGTGTAATTCCTCCTTTTACCCTAAGTGCAGATAATATTGATGCTTTACGAAAATATACCTATCAGATTGCAAAAAAGCTGAAGGTAAGGGGACTTATCAATATACAGTATGCCATAAAGAATTCCAAGGTTTTTGTACTGGAGGCTAACCCCAGGGCTTCACGCACTGTTCCCTTTATCAGTAAGTCAATAAATATACCTTTAGCCAAAATTGCTTCCAGGGTTATGACTGGTAAAAGTTTAAAAGAACAGGATTTTAACCGAAAGGACTCTACCAGGTTGAATTACTTCAGCATAAAGGAGGCAGTAATGCCTTTTAACCGTTTTCCTGGTATTGATACTATATTAGGCCCTGAGATGAAATCTACTGGTGAAGTTATGGGCATAGACCCCAGCTTTGGCATAGCATTTGCTAAATCACAAATTGCTGCTAACCAGAAATTTCCGGTTAGGGGTACAGTATTCATAAGCGTTAGCGATAAAGATAAAGAGCAGATAGCGGAAATTGCCCGTGCTTTTATGGAACTAAATTTTAAAATAATCACTACCAAGGGAACCGGGGAGTTTTTAGAGGGTCAGTCCATAAAATGTGATTCAGTACTAAAGATAAGGGAAGGAAGGCCCAATGTTTTGGACCTGATAAAGAATGGAGAGGTTGACCTGATTATCAATACTCCGGAAGGAAGTTCTGCCAGGAGTGATGGATATTATCTCCGTACGGCAGCAGTACTTCATAACGTGCCTTCCATAACTACCATATCCGGTGCGTCTGCTGTAGTGCAGGGTATCAGGGAATTAAGGAATAACAGTAATTTAAAAGTTAAAGCTATACAGGACTATGAATGAAATCATCAAGCGGCGAAATAGTAAACAATAATAAAATTGGTGAAGATTTATATAAAATTGATATTTTTTCTCCCTACCTGTGCAAAAACAGCAAATTAGGCCAGTTTATTAATATTAAATGCGCGGAACCAAAGCAATACGATCCATTACTGAGAAGGCCTTTTGCCATATATGATATGGAAAATGATTTCAATGTAGTCACCATTTTATACCAGTTAAAAGGCAAAGGTACCAAGTACCTGTCAGGCTTAGTAAAAGGGGATGTTATTGATTTTTGCGGTCCCTTAGGGCAACCTGTAGAGCTAGAAAATAACAAAGTGCTGCTTATAGGGGGAGGAATTGGAATAGCTCCCCTGTTTTTTATAGCCAGGCAATGCGTAAACCAGTCCAGGGAGGTACATATAGTTGCAGGGTTTAAAGACCAGAGCTATAGGCTGATTGAAAGGGATATAATGAGGCTTAATATAAATTACCGTATTTATTGCGAACAGGAAAATTGGGCGCATACCGGACAGGTAGTAGACGGGCTGACCGATATCGGTAATTTTGATAATTATGATATATATTGCTGTGGACCCAAGCCAATGCTTAAGGCTTTGCAGGATAAATTAAGTTTCAGGCAAGGCAAAACCGTAGCTATCCTTGAGGAATGGATGGCCTGTGGGGTAGGGGTATGTGCAGGTTGTGCGGTAAAGATAAAACAGGGTGAAGATAGGTTTACTTATAAAAAAGTATGCAGCGATGGCCCTGCCTTTAATCTAATGGAGGTAGTTTTTGACTGAGCAGAAAACCCCTAACTTAAAAGTAAGGCTGGGTAACCTGGTGTTGCAGAATCCAGTAGTAACCTGCTCCGGGACATTTGGTTCTGGCATAGAATATTCAAATTTTTACGATACAAGTGTTTTGGGGGCAGTAACTACTAAAAGTTTTTCCCTAAACCCTAAACCGGGGAATCATCCTCCCCGGATATTTGAGACCACTGGCGGAATCTTGAATTCCATAGGTCTGCAGAACCCGGGTATAAACAGTTTTCTAGAAAACGATCTCCCTGCCATTAGTAATCTTAATATAAACGCAATTCTTAGTATTTTTGGGGAAAGCAGGGAAGAATTTGAAATGATTGCAGAATTGATAGCAGGAATTCAAGATAAACTATTAGCCTTAGAGCTAAACCTTTCCTGCCCCAATGTGGATAAGGGTGGGATGGCTTTTTGTAGTTATCCCGGGGATATAAAAGATATAACCTTAAGGGTTAAAAAATTTTTGGACATTCCCCTTATAGTGAAACTAAGCCCCAATGTAGGGGATCTAAGGGAGCAGGCCCTGGCAGCCAGGCAGGGAGAGGCAGACGCTGTTTCCCTCATAAATACAATAGTAGGCACTGCTTTTGACATAGATACTTTCCGGCCGCGGCTGGGAAATATTACTGGTGGTCTTTCCGGTCCTGCCATTAAACCGATTGCCCTGGCCAAGGTGCTGGAATTATGTCGCCAGGAAATAATTCCGGTTATTGGTATGGGGGGTATTTTTGATTACAGGGATGCTTTGGAGTTTTTAATTGCAGGTGCGTCTGCTATTGGAATAGGCACTGTTAATTTTATCGATTATAATGCGGGAAAAAATATAATTAATGGTATTACCGATTATCTGGTTAATAAAAATATTGATGATATAAATTACATAATAGGAAAGGCTTTTAGATGATGAACAGGAAACTGGAGCCATATGAACGTTTAATAGTAAGCATTGATGTCCCTACCAGGCAGCAAGTTATTGAGATTTGTCAAAAAATCGATAATAAGATTAAAAAGGTTAAGATTGGATTGGAGCTTATCTATAGCCAAGGCCTGGATATTCTAGACACGGTAAGAAGTTTTGGCTACGATATTATGTTGGATGCTAAACTTATGGATATTCCCAATACTGTTTCCGGGGCCTGCAGGGCTATTGCCGGACTGGCTCCTTTTGCCGTTACTGCCCATACCCTGGGAGGTCCTAAAATGATTGCCGAGGCTAAATCAACTTTAGCAGATTCTGCTGCCAGGGCATTTCAGATGCCTCCCTTACTGCTGGGGGTGACCATATTAACCAGCCTCGATGATGATGATTTATTGAATATGGGTATTAAACGCAGCTATATGGATATGGTAGAGCATCTGGTAAAGATGTCTTTAGCTTCAGGAATTGACGGAATAGTGTGCTCGCCCCGGGAGGTAGCCAATTTGAGAAAAAAGTTTGGGCAAGATTTTTATATAGTAACTCCAGGTATCAGGCTTGACCGGGATGAAAAAGGTGACCAGAAGAGGGTTAGTACCCCTGGACAAGCCATTTTGGACGGCGCTGATTTCTTAGTAGTAGGCCGTTCCATAACTGCTAAAGATGATGTATCATCAGCAATAAATGATATTATTGAGGACATGGAAAGGGTTTTATGAAATGTTAAAAGTGGTAAGCAATAATTCCAGTATCGATATTATGGAGATGCTTAGAGAAACAGGGGCTATACTAGAAGGACATTTTAAACTCACTTCAGGTTATCACAGCCAGTACTACCTGCAGTGTGCAAAATTGCTAAGGTATCCGCGCCTTACCTCTAAATTAGCGGAGGAGGCCAAAAATATGATAGCAAAATCTGTTGATTTAAATCAAATAGATACCGTTATTTCCCCGGCTATGGGAGGTATTCTGTTTGGATATATGATGGCTTATCATATGGACAGGGAAATGATTTTTACTGAAAGAAAATCAGAGAAAATGGAGCTGAGGAGAGGTTTTAGCCTAAAAGAGGGCCAGAGGGTAATTATAGCTGAAGATGTGGTTACCACTGGCGGTTCAGTTAAAGAGGTAATTGAAATATGCCAGGAGAGAAAAGCAAAAATTTTAACAGTTACCTCGATTGTAGATCGTTCCCAAAAGGTTGATTTTGGTGTGCCCTATTACCCTCTTATCAGTCTTAGTATAGAAAATTTTTTACCACAGGATTGCCCCTTATGCCGGGAAGGTGTTAAAATTGATGCGCCAGGCAGTAGAGTATAGCGGTTTTCTCTGCGGGATATAAGCTAAAACTACAATTACTAGTTATGGAGAATTGTTTATCATGCCTTTCAATAATTTATCTAAAGAAACCAGGCAAAAGGGATTAATTAAGGCCAGGGAAATAAGAAAAAAAAGGGCTGAACTCAAGCAGAATTTAAAAAGTGAAAAAACTAGCCTCAAGGCTGTATTTGAAAACCAAGAATTCTTTCAACAAGTGATAAGCAATATGAAGGCTCTGGAGCTTATTAGCTCTTTGCCGGGGATAGGAAGGATAAGGGCGGAAAATATATTAACCAGTGAACTAAAAATAAATACCTCCAAAAAAATCGGAGGCTTGGGAAATAATCAGAAAAAACGTTTTTGTGAATATTTTAAGATTGGTGATAAATGGTAAACAGGGGTAAGGTATTTGTGATTTCCGGGCCGTCTGGAGCCGGGAAAAGCAGCCTGATAAGAGATGCTCTGATGGAATTGGATGGGTTCATTAAATCCATTTCGGTTACCACCAGGCCTATGAGAAATAATGAAGAAAAAAACAAACATTATAAATTTATAACAGAATCTCAGTTCCAGGAGTTGATACAGAAAGAACAATTGCTGGAATGGGCCCAATATTGCGGTTACCTGTACGGCACGCCTATTGATTTTGTCTATAATAATTTGGAAAAAGGGATAAACGTAATACTGGAAATAGAGGTCCAGGGAGCTATGCAGGTAAAGAAAAAAATGGAAGATGCCTATATGATATTTATTACTACAGGCAGTTTGGAGGAGTTAAGGAATAGGCTTTTGGATCGAAATACAGATGAACAGCACCAGATAGACCGTAGGCTGCTGGTTGCAGAGGAGGAATTAAAGTATGCCAGTCACTATGATTGCATAATTGTAAATAATAACTATAATGAAGCTTTATTAAATTTAAAGGATGTACTATTAAAGGAAAGAGGAGGAATAAATATTGACTGAAGTACCATATATAGATACCTATATTAAAAAAATTGATAATAAATATAATCTATGCATAGCAGTGGCCAAAAGGGCCAGAGAGCTGGGCAACTATATGTCTGCCAAGAGGAATATGGAAAGAATAAACGTAGTACCTCCTTTAGTAGATATAGAGTCTAGCGATCCGCTGGAAATAGCCTTAAATGAAATTAGAGAAGGGGCTGTCAGCTATATTAGAACTGACAAATAATCAATGGTTTCCATATTTGAAGGAAAAAAAATTATCCTTGGAGTTACGGGATCGATAGCAGCTTACAAAGCTGCCCAAATTTGCAGCCTTTTAATAAAAGAGGGGGCGATAGTTTATCCGGTTATGACTCCAAATTCCCTTTATTTTTTAGGTCCTGCCACTCTCGGTGCCATCAGCGGAAATGAAGTCAGATGCAGTCAATTTAAAAGCCAGAAAACTGACCATGTGTCTTTAGCCCAAAGCGCAGCTGCTATAGTTGTTGCTCCTGCTAGCGCTAATACTATATCCAAGTTAGCCCAGGGCATATGCGATAATTTCCTTACTACTACTGTACTTGCGTTTAATGGGCCCGTTATCATAGCTCCAGCCATGAATGAAAAAATGTATATGGAGCCCATAATACAATCTAATTTGGATATCTTAAAAAAAACAGGTAAATATTCTATAGCAGGGCCCCAGAAAGGTAGGCTGGCTTGTGGAGAAGAGGGTTGGGGAAAAATGGATAGTCCAGAGAATATAGTGGAAAACCTGGTTCAAGTGTTGAACTTTTCCCAGCAACTGAAAGGTAAAAAAGTTTTGGTTACTGCCGGTGGTACCAAAGAATATATTGATGCTGTAAGATTTATTTCCAATGCTTCCAGCGGAAAGATGGGCTACGCTATGGCCCAGGAAGCTAAAAGGAGGGGTGCAGACAGGGTTATGCTTATTACTAGTGCTGATAGGATGGCCCCTTATGGTGTCGAAGCATTTTTGGTAGAAAGCTCTGAAGATATGGCCCAAAAGGCTACGGAATTGTTTGAGGAGGCTGATATAACCATTATGTCAGCAGCAGTAAGCGATATTATCCCCGTTAAAAAATTTAACTACAAGTTAAAGAAGAAAGATGATATATTATCCAAATTGAGTTTTAAGCTAAACCAGAATATTTTGCAGCTTTTAGCCCAAAAAAAGAAACCTGGCCAGATATTGGTTGGCTTTGCAGCTGAAAGCGGTCTGGATGAAGAAGATGTTTTAGCAAAATTTAAATCTAAAAAGGTAGATTTAATAGTAGCTAATGACATATCAAGACAGGATATTGGTTTGGCCAGCGACTATAATGAAGTTATGCTGCTCAGTGAGGGAAATAGGCATAAGATATTAAAAAGAGCCAAAAAAGAGATTATTGCCCGGCGAATATGGGACCATATAATTACAAAATTTATAAGATAATTTAAGAATTCAACAGGGGGCACAAATGACAAAGAAGGGTACTTATTTATTTACTTCAGAATCTGTGACTGAAGGTCATCCAGATAAAATGGCAGACCAGATATCAGATGCCATACTAGATGCCATAATAGTAGATGATCCCAAGTGCAGGACGGCCATAGAGACCTTGCTTAAAACAGGTTTGGTAGTTGTGGCAGGAGAAGTTACAACAGAGACCTATGTAGAAATACCGGATATTGTAAGGTCAACTATTAAGGATATTGGCTATACCAGGGCCAAGTACGGTTTTGATTACGAAACATGTGGAGTAGTGGTATCTATAGGGAGACAGTCCACCAATATAGCACAAGGAGTAAACAAAGCTTATGAAGCCCGGTTAGGCAATGGTTATGAGGATGAGATTGATTACCAGGGTGCTGGAGATCAGGGAATGATGTTTGGCTATGCCTGTAATGAGACTGAAGAGTTGATGCCTTTACCCATAATGTTAGCCCATAAATTGGCTCACCGGCTCTCTGAAGTAAGAAAGGCTGGTATCCTTCCTTATCTGAGACCGGACGGAAAGTCACAGGTAACTGTCAAATATGAAGATGGAAAACCGGTTAGCGTAGAAACTATTGTGCTTTCCAGTCAGCATGCCCCCAATATTGATACTGAAACCCAGATTAAGCCAGACCTGAAAGAATTCGTAGTAAAACCTATAATACCAGAGGAACTTCTGGCCAAGGACTACCAGCTTTTGGTTAATCCTACCGGCGAATTCACTATTGGAGGACCCATGGGTGATACTGGAGTTACTGGTAGAAAAATTATAGTGGATACTTATGGGGGAGTAGCCCGGCATGGCGGTGGCGCCTTTTCCGGGAAAGACCCTTCCAAGGTAGACCGTTCTGCTGCTTATGCAGCCAGGTATGTAGCCAAGAACCTGGTAGCTGCCGGAGCAGCTGATAAACTAGAGATAGAAGTAGCATATGCTATTGGAAAATCTCATCCTGTATCCTTGATGGTGGAAACTTTTGGCACTGAAAAGGTGGAAGTAGCCAAAATTGAAAAAGCAGTACAAGAGATATTTGACTTAAGGCCGGGAGCCATTATAAGGGATCTGGATCTGTTAAGGCCAATTTATAAAAAAACTGCTTCTTATGGTCACTTTGGCCGACATGACCGTGATTTTACCTGGGAAAAACTGGACAAGGTTGAGCAGATTAAAGGTATGCTAGGAATAAAATAAAACCTAGTATTAATAAATGGTTAAGACATACCAATATGCAGAAGTTATCTTAGGGATAAAGGCACTGGATATAAATCATCCCTTTGATTATTTTATTCCCCATAATTTATCCGGCAGCCTAAAAATAGGTACCATGGTTATGGTCCCCTTTGGTTCAAGGCTGGAAGTAGGGTATGTGGTAAAGCTAAAAAATTCTACAACCGTGAGCCAAAAACAGCTAAAGGCTATTAACAGGGTAATAGAGGCAGAGCCGATATTTGACTTTCCTAGAATTAAATTAATATACTGGATGGCTTTCTATTATGTTCAGCCATTAGCTAGCGTAGCTGCTTTATTTACTCCTCCTGGAAAGAAGATAGAAATTGATAAAATATGGTCAGCAATTACCCAAGGTGAAGAATTAGCTTCTACAGGCCTAAGTTTTCCATTACAGGATAAAGAGCTTAAATCCAAGCCAAAGCTACGCAAGATGTTGCTTGATTTGGAAAAAAAAGGCTTGTTAAGGCTTGACTATGTGTTAAGCAAAAGCCCTGCTGGTTTTAAATACCAGCAAATGGTGGGGCTGGATAAAAAAAAGCTGGCTGCTTATGAACAATCTGCTAGCTGCCACCGGAATAAAGCTCAGGCAAGAATAATAGGTTACTTAAAACAAAAGGGCCGGGTAAGCAAATCGGAACTTATTCAAAATTCCAAGGCCGGTTATAGCAGCTTAAAGTCGTTACAGCAAAAGGGAATCGTGGAAATAGTCCCAGAGAGGGTCAAAAGGGATTTTAAGTATTTCACCCCTCCAGGGCTAAAACCTAATCATATTTTAAATAATTACCAGAAAGAAAGTCTAAGAAATATTTCTGAAGCTATAGATAAAAAACAATACAGGGCATTTTTGCTTCAGGGGGTAGCTGGCTCGGGTAAAACCAGGGTATATTTAGAGGCTTGCAAAAAAGTTTTGGGCCAAGGCAGGCAGGTCTTAATAATGACTCCTGAAATATCCCTCACTCCGCAGCTCTTTTCCCGGTTCAACCAAGAGCTGGGAGAAAAGGTATCTGTTTATCATTCCAATATGAGCCCGGCAGAGAGATATGAAAGGTGGATGGAGGCTGCCCAGGAGCAAATCGAAGTGGTTATTGGTACCAGGTCTGCTCTTTTTTTACCTCTTAGAAATTTAGGTTTAATAGTAGTGGATGAAGAGCATGATCCTTCTTATAAGGAAAATTCACAAGTAAGATATAATGTTCAGGATGTGGCACTAAAGCTGGCTAAAATACTTAAGATACCGATAGTTTTTGGCAGCGCCACTCCTTCTGTATCCATGCGATACAGGTCTGAACGGGATAATGAATTTAAATTGCTGCTTATGCCGGTTAAAGCTGCCACCGATCAAAAGGTAATAAAGGAAGTAGTAGATTTAAAAAGCATGGAACCTGGAAGCCACAGTAGAATTATATCCAATACTCTTCATAAATCAGCAAAAGAGGAACTAAATAAGGGCAATAAGGTAATAATTTTTTTAAATAAAAGAGGTTACAGTAATTTTTTAATATGTGGTTCCTGCGGGCATGTCCCCAAATGTCCTGCCTGTAACCTATCCTTAAAATACCATCTGGCTGATAACCTGCTAAAGTGTCATCATTGTGGCAGGGAATTTGATTTCAGTCAGCATTGTTCCCAGTGCGGCCAAAAAAATGTGATGCTAAAGGGTACAGGAATACAGAAGGTAGAAACTCAGCTGAATCTTAGATTTAAGCCAGTTCAAGTAATAAGGATGGATTCAGATGCAACCATGGGGAAAAAATCTCATCAGCAAATACTTAACCGGTTTATAAAACCGGGAGCTGCCATATTGCTAGGTACCCAGATGATTGCAAAAGGGCTGGATATAGAAGATGTGACCTTAGTGGGCATTATTAATACCGATTCAATGATGGAGCTGCCGGACTATCATATGAATGAAAGGGTATATCAATTAATAAGCCAGGTAGCAGGCAGGGCAGGGCGGAAAGATAAACCCGGCAAGGTAATTATCCAAACTTATAACCCCCAACACGAAGTTATAAAATGTTTTATGGAAAAACCCTATCACTATTTCTACCAGCAGGAATTAAAAAATAGAAAAGAGTTAGATTATCCTCCTTTTACTCATATTATAAATATTGTGATATCAGGTATCGATGCGTCCAAGGTGGAAGAAGATTGTTATGCTGTCTTTACAGAATTAAGCAAAATACTTACAATTAACAATAGCCTATTGGGACCTTCACCTGCTCCTTTCAGTAAGGTTAACGGGTATTACCGATGGCATATTATGATTAAAACCAAGTCTTTTAATCAGACCTTGGTTGGTATTAATAAAAAAATGAAGCAACTAAAGAAAGATGTGGAAAATAAAATTATAATTGATGTTGATCCGGCATGGATTTTATAAGTTAGGTGGTTAAAAGTGGCAGTAAGGAAAATTAGAACTATGGGTGACCCTGTATTAAGGGGTAAAAGTAAGGCTGTAGATAAAATAGATGATGGCATACTAACTCTAGCCCAAGATATGATAGATTCCATAAATACTGGGTATCAGGAAGGAATAGGTTTAGCAGCACCCCAAATTGGGGTATCCAAGAGAGTTATTGTAATTAATTTAGATGAAGATATTAAGGTTTATATTAACCCTGAATTGGAAACCATAGATAAAGATATAGAAATGGAAGAAGAAGGATGTTTGAGTGTGCCGCACCTGAAAGCTGAAGTTCCCAGAAAGAAAAAAATAAGGGTAAAAGCACTAAACCTTAATAGTGAAAAAATTGAGTTGGAGGCATCAGGCATTTTAGCCCGGGTTTTTCAGCATGAAGTTGATCACCTGGATGGAGTATTGTTTGTAGACAGGCTGGATAAAAAAACCAAGAGGCACCTGTTATTTGAGTATAACAGCCAACAAAAGCAGGAGGAATAAAACCGGTGAAATTGCTTTTTTTAGGTTCTTCTGAATTCTCAGTGCCTTTTTTAGAATCCCTGTACTGCTCATACCATGATGTGGTTATGGTGGTTACCTCAACAGATGCCCCTCAGGGCAGGGGCAAGAAAGTGTTACCAAATCCGGTAAAAAAAAAGGCGGCCGAGCTCGGAATAAGGGTATTGGAAGCAAACAGTATTGGAAAAAGGGAATTAGCTTTTATAAAAGGGGAAGAATTTCAAGCGGCGGTAATAGTATCCTGCGGCATTATACTGCCTCAGTCTTTTCTGGATATTTTTCCCCATAAATGTATAAATGTCCACCCTTCATTATTGCCTTTACACAGAGGACCTGCACCTATTACTGAGGCTATTAAGAAAGGGGATGATGTAACTGGCGTTTCTATTATGGAAGTAACCTTAAAGCTAGACTCAGGCCCTATTTTTACCCAGGTAAAGTTAAGGATTAATCCATTGGATAACCGTCAGAGCTTGAAGAAAAAATTAATTAAGCTGGGATGTCCTTTGCTGGAAGCTACCTTAAGTATGATAGAACAGGAAAACCTAACACCCTTTGAACAGGACGAAAGCAAAGCAACCTATACTAAAAGGTTTGAAACCCAAGATTTGAAAATAGATTGGGCTAAAAAATCCAGCCATGTTTTAAACATGATTAGGGCTTATAGCCCCTCTCCCGGGTGTTTTACTTTTTTAAAGGGTAAGCGGATAAAACTAATAGAGGCAGCACTGGCTGACAGCAAGTACAAAGACCAAACTCCCGGCAGCGTAGTCTCCATTGACGATAAACGGGGTATTTTAGTAAGCTGCGGGCAGGATACAGGACTAATAATAAAGGTGCTGAAACCTGAAAATAAAAGGGCCATGAACTTTAAGGATTTCTTAAATGGCTATGATTTAATGCCAGGTGAAAGATTTGAGTAAAAACAAAGCCAGAGATGCTGCCTATCACATACTACAGCAATACTTCGAAACGGGCAGGCCCCTTGGTTTTTTCATAGATAACCTGCTTGATCCAGGCATGCTACAAGTGGATAAAAATCTGGCCTATAATATGGTCAAGGGCACTGTTAGAAACTGGATGCTTCTAGACTATGGCTTAAGCCGGGTTTCTGACAGGGAGATAAAAAAATTGGACCTTAATGTGGCTGCCATACTACGGTTAGGCCTATACCAATTGTTTTTCCTGGAGAAAGTGCCCTCTTATTCTATAGTTGATGAGTCGGTAAAACTAGCCCGGCGGTATGTACATGTAGGAGCATCTAAGTTTGTAAATGCAGTTTTAAGGAAGGCAGCTAACTGGAAAAACCCCATTCAGTATTTATACCTTCTAATTGACCAGGAAAAAGCTGGGTTGGAATACAAGCTAAGTTTAAAGTATTCCTTTCCTCTGTGGCTGGTAGAATATTGGTTTCAATCTTATGGTACAGCTACTGCCGAAAAAATAATGCAATCTTTGAATCAAAATCCTGATACTTTTATAAGGTTTAATTCCGTATTAACAAGGGCACAAGTAATAGAGAAATTATCTTTAAGGGAACCTAGGGATAGCGTAGAAAAACAGATGCCGCCAGAACTGGCTTCCATTAATTTCAGGGTCATGACCCTGGGGCAAATAGTGGAAAGTCAATTATTCAGGGAGGGATATTTGACTGTACAGGACTTATCTTCACAGATAGCAGTAAAATATTTCCTTAATCCAAAGCCGGGTGAGAAAATATTGGATCTTTGTGCCGCCCCTGGCGGAAAATCTATTTTTGCATCAGAGCTTATGAAGCAGGATGGCAGCATAGTGGCCATAGATATAAATCAGGCTAAATTAGCTAAGATGGAAGAAAATATTGAAAGGTTAAAACTGGAAAATATTACCCTAGTAAGAGACGACGCCACCAAGCTGGATAGTTTAGGGACGCAAGTTTTTGATAAGGTTTTTGTGGATGCTCCTTGCAGCGCTTGGGGCACTATCTCTAAAAATCCAGATGCAAAATATGCCAGGGATTACGCTGAAATAAGGAGATTAGCCCAAAATTCATATAAAATTTTGTCCAAAGCTGCTCAACATGTTAAACCTGGGGGAGAGGTAATATTTTATACCTGCACTCTCTCTCCAATAGAGAACCAGCAAACTATAAACAAGTTCTTGGCTGCTTTTCCGGAATATTACATTCCACCGGATTTACCACTTTCCATGGCAAATCTAACTGTGGATGCTGGAGTGGAAATAATGCCCTATTATTTTAATAGTGAAGGCGGGTTTGTATGCAGGATGGTAAAAAGATAGGCTTATATTACTTTTTTTACCTTATTTGATTTCAGGCACCTGGAACATATGCTTACTCTTTTAACCTTACCGTCAATTTCTGCCTTTATTTTCTGTAAATTAGGTTTAAAAACTTTTCTGGTTTTTTTATGTGAATGGCTAACATTGTTACCAAACATCGGACCCTTGCCGCATATATCACATTTTCCGGACATTGATACTCCTGATATATTATTTTCAAATTTAAAACAGGTAGAAATATAGCATTATATTTTTTAATTAGCAAGATAAACTAATTTTATTTCTTTTTCCAGGAAACAATTTTAATAAAAAGTAGTCAATAGCAGTATTTGGGGATTAATATTTTTAAATATTTTTGTATACTTATTTGTTAGGATATCCCCTATAATAGGAATGTTAAATTTTATTAAAGGTGAAAAGTTATGTTTCAAAAGTTAAATCCGGAAATAGTAAAGAAAACTATCTCAATTATAATTGAAACTTTTTCAGAAAATGAGGAGCAAATAAATAACCTTAACGTATTTCCGGTTCCTGATGGGGATACTGGCACCAATATGCTATTGACTTTAAAATCCATAGATGAAGAAATCAACAAAATTAAAAACTATAATCTTAAAAATATTTCTGAATCGGTCTCCTTTGGCGGTTTAATGGGGGCCAGGGGTAACTCAGGGGTAATATTATCCCAAATACTTAAAGGTTTTTTTGACATTATAATGCAGCAGGAAGATATTGATCTAGAAGTTCTAAAACAGGCCCTGGCTTCTTCCAAGGAGATGGCTTACAGTTCAGTTCAAAATCCCACTGAAGGTACCATGCTTACTACAATTAAAGATATACACCAGGCTTTGCTGGATGTGGTAAACGGTAATAAGAATGGCCTGAATTACAAAAAACTACTTAACCAGCTAATAAAAGAAACTGAAAAATCTGTAACCAGAACTACTTATCTGTTGCCGGTTCTAAAACAAGCTGATGTAGTAGACGCGGGTGCCAAAGGTATTTTGGTCATACTACAAGGCCTAAAAAGAGCCATGGAAGAACTAAATATGGTTGATGAAAACATTAATTTAAAGGATAAAGGATCAAAGGCAGCTAAATTTAAAACCCCTGGAAAACAACCTTTACCATCCAGGGAAACCTACAAGCAGCTGGGCCAGTTAAATGTATCTGCAGATATTAAATATACCTACTGTACTGAACTTATAGTAAAGGGTGAAAACATCAATGTGGAGAGGCTTAAGGACAACATAGAAAGCTATGGAGACAGCGCCATGGTGGTAGGAAATGAAAGGGTAGTTAAAATTCATGTTCACACCAATCACCCCCACAAAGTTCTTAAGAGAGCTATCAGGGAGGGCAGCTTGCATGAAATACAGATAAATAATATGGTGGAGCAAAGCAAGCAGGCTAAAATTATAGAAGGTGAAAGTAAGCTGCCTCAAATTAAAAAAGTAGCTCTGGTGGCAGTAGCCAATGGGGAAGGGCTGGTGGAGATATTTAAAAGCATAGGAGTAGATTATATTATCAGTGGCGGCCAGACCATGAATCCTTCTACCTATGATATGGTAAAAGCTATTAATAATATGGAAGCCGAATCCATAATTATACTGCCTAATAATAAAAATATTATTGCTACTGCCAAACAGTGTAAAAGAATTGTTAAAAAAGAAGTAGAAATCATACCAACTGAAACTATAGTACAAGGAATAAGTTCCGTGCTTAGTTTCAACCAGGACCTGGATATAGATGAAAATGTATTTAATATGACAGAGGCTGTTAAGGCAGTAAAAAGCGGGGAAATTACACAGGCGGTAAGAGATGCCAATTTGCTGGTAGGAGAAATAAAGAAAGGCGAATATATTGGCTTAAATGATGGCAAGGTCAGGGTCATATCAGATAACTTGGTAGATGCTACGCTGGATTTAGTAAGGGATATGATTAAAGGCCAGGAAGAAGTAATAACTTTCTATGCAGGCCTAGATTTAAAAAAAGAAGAAATGAATGCCATAAGAGAAAAGGTAAAACAGCATTTTACAAACCTGGAGGTTGAATTTCATCAGGGCGGGCAACCTCTTTATCCAGTAATCTTCTCAATAGAATAAAGGTGATTATAAATTAGGATCATTTCGGGTAAGTTTAAAGGCAGAAAACTAAAGGTACCTTCCAGCCTGGAAATTAGGCCCACACAGGATAGGGTCAAAGAAAGCATATTTAATGTAATCGGTTCCCAAATTGAACAAAAAAAGGTTTTGGATTTGTTTGCCGGCAGCGGATCTTTAGGTCTGGAAAGCTTAAGCAGACAGGCAAAATTGGTATGTTTTGTGGACCAAAGCTGGCAGGCAGTAAAGCTTGTAAGGGAAAATATTGCCCTGTTGGGCTTGGAGCCAGACAGCTATTCCGTGGTCCAAGCTGAGGCAGAGAGTTTTTTAAAAAAATATTCGGGTCCCATATGGGATATTGTTTTTTTAGATCCTCCCTATCGTGTAGCTGAATCAAAAATGAAAAAGATTTTTGATATTCTTGCTCAAGGAAAAATGATAGACAAAAATTCTTTTTTGATTTATGAATATTTTTTTAAAAAAAACATATATCATGAAATAAAAAAACTTAATATAATAAAGGAATACCTTTATGGAGACAAAAAAGTTACTTATTTAACCATTTAAAGGATTATTTATGGAAAGAATAGCTATATGCCCTGGAACCTACGATCCTATTACGGAAGGTCACCGGGATATTATTATCAGGTGTTCAAAAATTTTTAAGAAACTAATAGTAGCGGTTTCAGAAAACCCCAAGAAAAAACCTCTTTATTCATTATCAAAAAGGATGGAATTGGTCCAAAGGACTTTGGGGGAGTGTAAAAATGTGGAAATAGTTTCCTTTAACGGTTTATTGGTGGATGTTGCTAAAAAAGCAAATGCCGGGGTTATAGTTAAGGGATTGAGGGCTATTTCAGATTTTGAGTATGAGTTCCAGATGGCACAGATTAATAAGAAGATTAATCCTGAAGTTGAAACTATGTTTTTAATGACTAATCCAAAATATGCTTACCTAAGTTCCAGTGCTGTTAAAGAGATAGCTTCCCTGGGGGGAAGCATAAAAGATTTGGTCCCGGGAGAAATTGAAGAAGAAATTACAAAAAGTTTTGAAAATAATTTATTTGAATAAATAATGGAGAGGTAAACATGGATACTTTAGAAATAGTAGACAAAATTGAAGAATTAGTGGAAAAAAGCAAAAAACTACCATTCTCATCAAATGCCATAATAAACGAAAATGAAATCTATGATTTGGTAGACGAGCTCAGAAGCCTGCTTCCTGAAGAGCTTAAGCAAGCCAGGTGGATAGTAAAAGAAAGAGAAGGCATGATAGAGGAAGCAAAGAGGCAGTCTGTTCGAATAGTAAAAGAAGCAGAAGAAAGGGCGCAAGTACTGGTAAGCGAAACTGAAGTATTGAAAAATGCCAATAAAAAAGCAGAGGAAATAATGACAATGGTAGAGGCAAAGGCCAGGACCATTAGATTGGAAGCCGAAGATTATGCAGATGAAAAATTAGCAAACCTGGAAGCAGTTCTCCATAAATTATTATCTGCAGTAGAAAAGGGTAGAGAACAGTTCAAGGCGACTTTAAAGTCCGAGCAATAACATTGAATAATTAATATTTTATGGTATAGTAATATGTTTGTTTGGGCTTATAACAAGATTGCAACATTTTATACTTAGTAGGAGGTAGTACATAATGGCGGTTCCAAAAAGGAGAACCACAAGCAGCAAGAGAGATATGCGCAGAAGCCACGATAGGCTAAAACCCTTAAATGTGGTGGATTGCCCCAGGTGCCACAGTAAAAAGTTGGCACATAGGGTATGCGGCAGCTGTGGTTATTACAATAACAAAGAAATAATAAAAATGGCAACAGAAAAAAAATAAAATTAATATTAGATGGAGGTAGATGGTGAGTCTCGATAGTTTATTTTGTCCCCGTTCAATAGCCGTGGTTGGAGCTTCTAGAGAAAGTGGCAAAGTAGGGAATACCATATTAAACAATGTTATTAATTCCAAGTATGAAGGGAAAATATTCCCCATAAATCCCAAATCAGATAAAATTCACGGCCTTAAATGCTATAAATCTATTTTGGATGTACCTCAGGATATTGACTTGGCAGTAGTAGTAATACCCGGTAAATACGTTCTTTCGACTTTAGAAGACTGTTCCAAGAAAAATGTGAAAGCAGCAATCATTATTTCTGCCGGTTTCAAGGAAGTTGGTAAAGAAGGCGCCAAACTGGAAATGGATATGGTAAAAAAGGCTAAAGAGTATGGAATAAGGATATTAGGCCCCAATTGTTTGGGAATGATTGATACCACCTGTCCGCTGGATGCTTCTTTTTCACCGACCCTGCCTGATCAAGGAGGCATAAGCTTTATATCACAATCGGGAGCATTGGGAACCTCTGTGTTGGACTGGGCAAAATTTTCTGATATAGGAATGTCTAAGTTTGTTTCCCTGGGTAATAAAGCAGATATTTCTGAAGACGACTGCATACAGTATTTGGAAAAAGACGACAGTTGCAAAGTAATTACTGCTTACCTGGAAGGAGTAAGGGATGGAAGGAAATTTATTGATATAAGCAGACAAGTGTCCAAGAAGAAACCTATAATAGTAGTAAAGTCTGGCAATACCAGCGCCGGTGCCAAGGCAGTTTCGTCCCATACAGGAACTCTGGCCGGTTCAGGTAAAGCTTATGAAGCAGCTTTCAAACAATCTGGAATCATAAGGGCCCATACTATTAAGAATCTTTTTGAATATGCCAACACATTAGCCAATCAGCCTCTACCTAAAGGTAAGAATGTAGTAATAATCACCAATGCTGGTGGGCCAGGTATTATGGCTACGGACGCTTGTGAAGAAATAGGCATACCTTTAGCTTCTCTGGAAAAAAAGACCATAGAAAAGTTAAAAGAATTCTTGCCAGCAGCGGCAAACTTCTATAATCCGGTAGATGTGTTGGGAGATGCTGGAGCAGACCGTTACCAGCAAACCATGGAGGTAGTGCTTAAGGATAAAAGCGTGGATGCAGTTTTAGTTATCTTAACTCCCCAAACCACCACCCAACCTTTTAAAACCGCGCAGGCCATAGTGGAAGAGATTAATAATAGTGGTACTAAAGTTCCGGTTATTACCTGTTTTATGGGTGGCGGACAGGTGCAAAAAGGTATTAAGTACCTGCGCGATCATGGAATACCTAATTATGAAATACCTGAAACTGCAGCGGAAACTCTGAAAATAATGATGGATTACAGTGATTGGAAAAAGAAAAAAACACCAAAGATTCAAAAAATTAAAGCGGATACCAAGAAAGTAAAAGACCTTTTTTTAGCCAGTAAGAAAGCAGGCAGGCTGGAGCTGGGAGAAATGGAAGCCAGAACAGTATTGGAAGCATATGGAATTGATATACCTCAGGCTAAGCTGGCTACAGACGTAAATGAAGCAAAAATGATAGCTAAAAAGATTGGCTATCCTCTAGTATTAAAAATAGTTTCTCCTGACATACTGCATAAAACAGATGTAGGAGGCATAAAAGTTGGAATCAGTGACCAGAAGGAGCTGGAAAAAGAATTTGAACTGATGCTAGAGAATGTAAAGAAATATATGCCGGATGCTGATATTAAAGGTGTTTTAATACAGGAAATGGTACAATCAAAAAAGGAAACTATAATTGGAATCAATAAAGATCCTCAGTTCGGGCCCATGATAATGTTTGGTCTAGGAGGAATATATGTGGAAGTGCTAAAAGATGTATCTTTTAGGATTGCCCCTATTTCCAGAGATGATGCTCAAGAAATGATAAATGAAATAAAAACCATTAAATTATTAAAGGGAGCCAGAGGAGAAACTCCTTCAGATATTAACAGCATCGTAGAGGTGCTGCTAAAGATATCTCAACTGGTAATGGATTTTCCGGAAATAATGGAGATGGATATTAATCCTCTATTTGTTAAGAGCGAAGGCCAGGGCTCCATTGCCGGGGATGTGAGAATTAGAATAGAATAGGCGAGAATAAAAAACGGAGAGGAGGCAGATATGTACCCTTTGTTTTTCATTTCAAATAAGCCTTATTCAGGAAAGAGCTCCATCTGCGTGGGGGTAGGCAAGAAACTAATAGATGACGGATTTAAGGTGGGTTATATGAAGCCTGTAGGCACACTTCCGGTAAAGGAAGGCAATATAACCACGGATGAAGACGCCAGGTATATTGCCGGAATACTGAACCTTAAAGATGATTTGCAGTCTATTACCCCTATTGTCATGACCCAGCAATCCATAATTGAAAGTTTGAGAGACATTGCTTTTTCCCAAGGTTTTCTAAATCTGGTAGGGAAAGCTTACCAGAAGATTAAGCAGGATAAAAACCTGGTAATAGTAGAAGGTGCAAAGAGCGTAGAAGACGGCTATTTTATGGGGGTCTCTTCTCGGGAGATTTGCCGCAGGATAGGGGCAAAAGCAGTTATGGTAATGAGGTTTTGTCCAGAAATAGTGGATCAAATTCTTTATGCCCGGGAATTTTTGGATGACTGTTTTGGGGGAGTAATCATAAATTGGGTGCCCAAAGACCAGGTGGGATTTTTAGAAGAAATGGTTCTGCCCTTTCTAAACAGCAAACAGGTCAAAGTGTTTGGCTATATTCAATCCAATAAAATACTTTCTTCAGTTAGTGTTAAGGAAATGGCCCGGCAACTGGAAGGAAAAATTATTTGTGCTGAAGATAAGACCGATGAACTGGTGGAATCTTTTATGGTAGGGGCAATGGGTCAGGAACAGGCTTTGAAATTTTTCAGGAAAAAAGCAAATAAGGCAGTAATAACTGGCGGAGATAGGGCAGATGTACAGTTAGCTGCCCTGGAAACACCTACCAAATGTTTGATACTGACCGGTAATTTCCAGCCTTCTACCATAGTTCTGGGGAGAGCAGAGGAATTGGGGATTCCCATGATTCTGGTTAACTATGATACCCTGACTGCGGTGGAGAAGGTAGAAAAGATTATTGGTCATGTAAGATTTCATGATGTGAAAAAAATTGACAAGATGGTGGAAGTAGCAGAAGAGTGCATTGATACTGAAGCTTTGATAAATCTGGCAAAAGGCTAAAATTGAAAGGGCAACAGAGGGGTGGAATCTAAAAAATACAGGGTATTTATAGATGCCATGGGTGGAGATTATGCTCCGGCAGAAGTAGTAAAAGGTGCGGTTAGGGCATTAGGCTTAGAAGATATTGAGCTTATTTTAACCGGTAATCAAAAAAAAATAGATTATTCGGCCAGGGAAGCTGGTTTAGATTTGAGCCAGATTCAAGTTATTGAGGCTAAAACCGAAGTATCAATGGACCAGTCGCCATCGGAAGTAATAAAACATTACCAGGATTCATCTCTTTATGTTGCTGCCAGCAAAGCTTCACAAATAAAAAATGGAGCTTTTTTGTCAGCGGGCAATACTGGGGCAGCTATGGCTTGTGCCTTATTTAATCTTAAAAGAATTCCTGGGGTACTAAGGCCGGCTATAGCGGTAGTGATACCTTTGGGTAACCAGAGAATGGTATTGCTGGATGCTGGAGCAAATGTAGACTGTAAACCGCAATACCTGAAGCAATTTGCCATAATGGGTAAAGTTTATGCCCAGAATATATTAAATATTAGTAATCCAAAAATTGGATTACTGAATATCGGCGGAGAAGAAAAGAAAGGCAATGAGCTTACCTTAAACACTTATCCTTTATTGAAGGAATCAAATATTAATTTTTTTGGCAATGTTGAAGCAAGAGAATTATTTGGCGGTGTGGTAGATGTAGCAGTTTGTGATGGATTTATTGGAAATATTTTATTAAAATCAGTAGAAGGATTAGCCAGCCTGTTGCTGGGAGAGGTAAAAAGAGCCTTAACAGCAAATATATTTAATAAAATATTGGCATTAGGTTTAAAAAACTCATTAGGGTCCCTAAAAAAGAAATTTGATTATGAAGAGTATGGGGGAGCATACTTGTTAGGTCTAAATGGGGTAACCGTAATTTCCCACGGCAGTTCCAGGGAAAAAGCAATATTCAATGCCATAAGGGTTGCCTATGAGGGCATTAAGACCAATTTGGTGGAAAAAATCAGGCAAGAAATAAATAGCAACCAATAATCAGGAGGAATAATGGAGAATTTTGAAAAGGTAAAAGAGATTTTAGTAGATGTTCTGGGAGCAAAAGAAGAGGAAATTGCCCCTGAAAGTAAATTTGTAGAAGACCTTGGTGCAGATTCTCTGGATCTGGTAGAGCTAATTATGTCTTTAGAGGACAAATTTGGTATTGAAATCAGTGATGAAGAAGCCGAAAAATTGGAAACAGTGCAAGATGCATTAAATTATATAGACGAGCATATAAAATAATGAAAGCCCTGCTATAGTTCATGGAAGAAGGTATTTTAGGAAAGAGAATCAGTACTTGGCTTGAAAGCATAGGGGTAGTATCCCAAGACCCAAATATATATATACAAAGCTTAACCCATAGGTCTTTTGCCAGGGAATTAAATGTTGAATCCAGGGGAAACGAACAGCTTGAGTTTTTAGGAGACAGCATCATTTCTTTTATATTAACCTCTTACCTTTATAAGCAATACGGCAGCTATAGTGAGGGAAAGCTGGCTAAAACCAGGGCTATACTAATAAATATGAAAACATTAGCTCAGGTATCCAGGGAAATTGGTATTGATAAACAAATCTTATTGAGTGAAAATGAAGAAAGTTGCCAGGGCAGGGAGAAGGAATCTATTCTGGCTGATAGCTTTGAAGCCTTTGTAGGTGCATTATATTTGGACCAGGGCATTAAATTTGCCAGAGAATGGTTATTAAAAAGGTTTAAGGACAGGATAGAAGAAAGGGTATTAAGGCCTAAGATTACAGACTATAAAACTTATTTACAGGAAGCGGTACAAGCTGATTACGGCAAGTTGGTTAAATATAAATTGGTGAAATCAGATGGGCCTGACCATGATAAGCTTTTTTATTCGGTATCCATGATGGATGAACAGATAATCGGCAGAGGGAAGGGCAAAAGTAAAAAGGAATCGGAACAGAAAGCAGCGAAGGATGCCATATCATCCCTTTATAATTTGGAAAAATAGAAATATTACAGGAAATTGTATCTAAAAACTATCACTCTTCGAGGATTTAAATCATTTAAAACTAAAAATACTTTGGTTTTTGAACCTGGAGTAAGCGTAGTCGTTGGCCCTAACGGCAGCGGCAAAAGCAATATTGCTGATGCCATATCCTGGGTTTTGGGCGAACAAAGCCCAAAATCATTAAGGGGAGCCAGCATGGGTGACGTAATTTTCAGGAATAAAGAAGAAGAGATGGGGATAGCAGAAGTATCTCTCATTTTTGATAATAAGGACAAGGCCATAGATCTTGATTTCAGTGAAGTTAAATTTACCAGGAGGGTATATTCCGAGGGAGGAAGTGATTATTTTGTAAATAGCTCTCCCTGCAGGCTGATGGATATACAAGAGCTTCTGGCAGATAGCGGAATCGGCAAGGGTCTATATACCATTATAAATCAAGGCCAAATCAACGAAATGGCTATTTTAAAACCCCAAGAAAGAAAACAAATAATTGATGAGGTAGTAGGGATTTCCAAGCACAAGATAAGAAGAGAAAAATCAGAGCAAAAGTTGAAGGACGTAGAAGAGGACATGGGGAGAATCAATGACTTGATGGGAGAGATAAAAAGAACCATGGACCCCTTGGAGATTGAAGCGGCCAAGGCCAGGGAGTATTCAGAGGTGGCCAATCAATTAAAGAATCTGGAGTTATCCCTATTTATTACCCAAATTAATCAATTAAACCAGGCTTGGAATAATAAAAATAAGTTAGGGCATGGCCTTGAACAAAAATTAAAGGAATCAAAGCTTAAACTAGCACAGCAAACTAAAAGATATAATCAATACCAAGAGGAAATTGGCAGTGAACTTAATGAATACCGGTATTGGGAAAATACAGTAAACCAAATAGAAGTGCAGTCCGGCAGGCTATCTAATATTAAAGAATTATGCTCCAGCAAAGTAAACGTTTTTTCTACTTTGGCCAGTATGTTTGAATTTAGGATGGAGCCGGTGAAAGAAAAGGAGGAGGATACCTGGTATCAAAAATTGGAGAGGGTACAGATTTTGTTTGAGGATTTTTTTGAGAAAGTGGAGAAAAGTTTGGACAGTAGCCCTCAGGCCCAAAAATTAAGCAACCTGGGCAAAAATATAAAATTAAAAATAATAGAAATATTAAAACTATACGGGCAGGAAAAGAAAAAAATAGAGAGGCTGGAAGAAAAAAGAAAAATAGGACAAGCCTTAAGGAAGGCCTGCCTTACCTATTCCCAGGAATCCAAAAGGCTGCTGCTGGCGGTAAAGGGTTTACAGCAGGGGGCAAAATCCTTGAAGGGTAAAGCTTATCCTGAATATGACAAAATAAAAAGGGAGGTCCAACAGGAAAGATCAGCCATTGAAAGCCTGAACCAGGAATTGAATCAAATTAAAAATGAAAACAGCCAAATGGAAAACCAGATTTATAAAAACAACTTAGATATTGAACAAATAAAGGAAAAAACAGAGAATTTGACCAGGTATATAGTAGACAATTATAACCTGTCCATCGATTATATTGTTAAGAATTACCAACCAGCAGACGAAATGGTCCGCACCAGGGAAATAATTAGTAAACTAAAAGCAAGAATGAGAAACTTTGGGAACATCAATCCCAATGCTTCAGTGGAGTTCGAAAGGATTAAAAAAAGATTTGATTTCCTGAACAGCCAGAAAGAGGATTTGCTGGGAAGCAAAGAGAAACTGGAAAAGCTTATAATGGATATGAATACGCAGATAAAAGATATGTTTCTGCAAAAATATGAGCGAATAAATGAGAGCTTTAATTATTACTTCAAGGTCTTGTTTCCGCTGGGAAATGGTGAGCTTATTCTAGCTACTGATGGGAATGAAAAGGATATGGGAGTGGATCTTAAAGTGGACATCGGTAACAATAAATTTGTTCCTTTATCATTGCTTTCCGGAGGAGAAAAAACCCTGGTATCCATGGCTTTTCTGTTTTCAATATTTGCCACTAACCTTTCTCCTTTTTACATTTTAGACGAAGCTGATGCTGCCTTGGATGATGTAAACATTGACCGGTTTTTGTCATTATTAAAAAAATTTGCCGAAACCCAGCAAATAATATTGATAACCCATCAGAAAAAAACCATGGAAATAGCGGATACCATATATGGGGTAAGCATGCAATCGGATGGAGTATCCAAAATAGTGTCAGAAAAAATAGAAAGAAGCGATGAGAAAGTTAATTAAGAATTTCAATTATTTTGTAAATAAATTAAAAAATAATGACCAGGATGTATGGGAAGAGCTGGAAGAAGAGCTTATATTGGGAGATATAAATGCTGCTACTGCCGCTTTCTTGCTGGAAGAAATAAAGACTGCAGTGCTAAGCGAAAAGATAATCAGTCCGGATAGAGTAAAAGAATTGTTGAAACAAAAAATTGAAGATATCCTAAATGCGCAGAGTGTTGAAGGCTTAAAGGACCCAGACTACATTCCGGCAGTTTATTTGATAATAGGGGTAAACGGGGTGGGTAAAACCACTACCTTGGCAAAAATAGCACGGTTGCTTCAGAGAGATGGTAAAACGGTTCTTATTGCTGCTGCTGACACTTACCGGGCAGCTGCTGTAGAGCAAATAGAGCACCATGCCCAGGCAATAGGAATACCAGTAGTTAGCCACCAAAGGAATTCAGATCCGGGGGCAGTGGTATATGATAGTATAGAGAAAGCTATAGCTAACCAAATAGATGTAGTACTAATAGATACAGCAGGAAGGATGCAGACCTCCTATAACCTTATGGAAGAATTAAAAAAGGTAAGCAGGGTAGTAAACAAGAAGCTGGGCAGGGATCCGGATGAAGTACTGCTGGTATTAGACTCCACTACCGGGCAGAATGCAAAAACACAAGCTGAAATATTTAACCAGGCCTTAAAAGTAACCGGATTGGTACTAACTAAAACTGATGGTACTTCTAAGGGAGGAATAGCGGTTACCATAAAGCATGAATTGGGATTAGGGGTAAAACTTATTGGTAGTGGTGAAAAATTAGACGATCTATCATATTTTGACCCTAAAAAATATGTTGATTTATTGATATCCTAAAAGGGGTAGTAAAATGTTTGAATTCTTATCAGATAAATTTGAAAATCTTTTTTTTAAAATAAAAAATAAGGGGAAACTTTCCCCCCAAGACCTCGATGCTGCATTAAAAGAAATAAAATATGCCTTACTGGAAGCCGATGTAAATTTTAAGGTGGTCAAAAAACTCTTAGAGGAGATAAAAGAAAAAGCAATCGGGGAAAAAATCACAGAAAGCCTAACCCCCTATCAACAGGTGGTTAAAATTGTAAATGACCAGATTGTAAATATACTGGGTGGCTCTACGGGGACCATTAATCTTACCAATAAGCCGCCTACCATTATCATGACTGTAGGTCTTCAGGGTACCGGTAAAACCTCTTCAGTGGTAAAAATGGCTAATTATTTTAAAAATGAACATCAAAAAAAAGTATCAGTGATAGCATCAGACGTATATCGGCCGGCAGCTATACTGCAATTAAGGGATATGGCGGAGACCATAGGAGTAGAGGTTTATTCAGAAAAAGGGGATGACCCGGTAAGCATATCAGCCAATGGTGTGGCTAAATTTAAAAAAGAAGGCAGTGATATTGTGATAATCGATACTGCAGGACGACTGCAGATTGATCAAAAAATGATGACAGAGATTACTAATATTAAACATAAGGTCAAACCGCATCAGGTATTATTGGTATTGGATGCCATGACTGGCCAGGAAGCAGTAAATATTGCTACCGCCTTTAATGCTGAGGTTGACTATGACGGATTAATTATGACCAAAATAGATAGTGATTCTAGGGGAGGGGCAGCCTTATCAGTTCATTATGTAACCAAGAAGCCTATTAAGTTTATGTCCACCGGAGAAAAAGTGGATGACTTTGAGCTGTTCCATCCTGACCGCATAGCTTCAAGGATCTTGGGTATGGGGGATGTATTAACCCTGATTGAAAATGCAGAAAAAGCTATTGACCAGAAGTCTGCCCAGAGATTTGAACAAAAAATAAGGAAAAATGAACTTAATTTTGAGGATTTTATAGAGCAGCTGAAAAGTGTGAGGAAGATGGGTTCCATGGATAAGATTTTTTCCATGTTGCCGATAGGTGGTAAAAACAAGATTCTTAAAAACATTAACCTGGATGATTCTCAGCTAAAACCCATTGAAGCGATGATTGGGTCTATGACCGTGGAGGAAAGAAGAAATCCCATGATTATAAATGGGAGCAGAAAAAGAAGGATTGCCAATGGAAGTGGCACATCAGTGGCAGAAGTAAACAGGCTGATAAAACAATTTGCAGCTACACGGCAGATGCTCAAACAGTTTTCTGGAAACATGTCAGGAATGGATTTGCCATTTGGAAAAATGAGATAATAAAAAAATTTTGCAAGATGTTGATAAAAATATATAATAATTAGACAATGGCTATATATTTAGTAATTTAGGAGGTTAAGGTATTGAGCGTAAAGATTAGATTGACCAGGATGGGTTTTAAGAAAAAGCCATTCTACAGGATTGTAGTAGCAGATAGTAGATCTCCCAGAGATGGTAAGTTCATTGATAATATCGGAACTTATGATCCCAAGAGCGAGCCTTCCAAGATAGAAGTTGATAAGGAGAAAGCTCTGGAATGGATTAAAAAGGGGGCCAAGCCCAGCAATACAGTGCAGAAGCTTTTCGAAAAAATTAATTTAATCAGTAGTGACAACAAATAAGAACTGGAGGTCAATTGTGAAAGAACTACTAGAGTACATGGTAAAAGAACTGGTTGATAATCCTGAGGAGGTTCAAATTACCGAAGAAGAGGAGGATGAAAAGACAGTAATTTTTAAGTTAAAAGTAGCTGAAGACGACCTTGGCAAAGTAATTGGCAAGAAGGGAAGAACAGCCAATGCGCTTAGAGTGGTTATGAGAGCAGCTTCTGCAAAAAGAGGAAAATCATCTATTGTTAAAATATTGGATTGATGCCTCAAGTTTTTTAAAATATATAATTTTAGACATCTTATGTCTTTAAGAATTATTGGGATAATCGGTAAACCACACGGGGTTAAGGGGTATATAACTTTAAGACTCTATACCGATTATCCCAAATCTATTAAAGAGGGAGAGATACTGTCAGTTTCTAAAACAGGTTCCAAAACCCTTACTGTTGGCAGCATTAAAGCAGGGGGCAGAAGCGATTGCCTGCTGGTAAAGTTTTTGGAGCTGGATAGCCGTGATGCAGCAGAATCCTATAGGGGCTGCCCCCTATACCGGCTTGACCAGCATAAGCACCAATTGGATCCAGGGTCTTATTGGGCTGATGATTTGCCAGGGTGCAAAATTTATTTTAAAAAAAAGTATGTAGGAATGGTGGCAGAGGCCTGGGATATGCCCGCAAATTATGTTTTATCAGTAGATATTGACAATGAAGATCTGCAGAAGAAGTTAGGCGGAAACATATTAATACCTTTTACAGAAACCTATATTGATGAAGTTGATTCTAATAGGGGTATAATCACTTTAAAGCTGCTGCCGGAATATATCTGATTTTATAATTATGTTACACATAAGCATTATAACCATTTTTCCTGATATATTTAATGATTTTTTTAAACATGGAATCATAAGAGAGGCTCTTGCCCAGAGTCTCTGTAAGGTGGATATCCATAATCTTAGGGATTTTACCAGTGATAAACATAAAAAAGTAGATGACCGCCCTTATGGTGGAGGGGCAGGGATGGTATTTATGCCCCAGCCGTTAGATGATGCTATTAATCATATCCGGTCTAAAACAGCTAGGGGGCAGGTAATGCCAAAAACCATTCTGCTTACCCCGAAAGGGCAGACTCTTACCCAAAACTTATTATACCGCATGCTTGAATTTGAAAACATGATTCTGGTATGCGGTAGGTATGAGGGAGTGGACCAAAGGGTAATAGACCTGGATATAGATATGGAAATATCCATAGGGGATTATGTATTATCTGGAGGCGAGGTTCCTGCTATGGTGGTTATGGATGGTTTAATAAGGCTTCTTCCAGGTGCGGTGGGGAAAAAGGAGTCTGTGGAGCAGGAGTCTTTCCAAACAAACCTGCTGGATTATCCCCAATATACCAGGCCTCCGGTTTTCAGGGGGTTAAAAGTGCCAGAGGTGTTGTTAAGCGGAAACCATCAGGAAATAAAAGCATGGCGAAATATCCAGTCTATAAATCTTACTAGAAACAGAAGGCCTGATTTATTTGACAAAAAAAGTTAAATTTCTTATATTTGTTTAGTTTTGAAAAAGTTAATAAATTAATATACAGGTTGGTGAAAAATGAATACGCTGGATAAGGTAGAAAATAAATATATCAGATCAGACATTCCCGAGTTTAAGCCAGGGGATAAAGTCAAGGTCAATATCAAGATCAGTGAAGAAAACAAGGACCGGGTACAGACTTTTGAGGGCATAGTCATAAAGAAACAGGGAAGCGGCTTGAATGAGACTTTCACTGTTAGAAAAATATCCTTTAACAATATAGGAGTAGAAAGAACATTCTTGGTTAACTCTCCGGTAATACAGTCTATCCAGAGAATGGAACAGGGCTTGGTGAGGCGGGCTAAGCTGTATTACCTCAGGGATAAGATTGGTAAAAAGTCTAAAGTGAAATTTAAAAAATAGCACGCCTGCTAAATGACAAAAAAAAATAAATTAAAAGAATTCTTAGGCTACCTGATAGTAGTAGTTATTGCGGTAGCCTTTTCTTTAACTCTAAGGACTTTTATATTTGAGCCTTTTATTGTTCCCACCCCTTCTATGGAGCCCACTTTGCTGGTAGGAGATAAGGTTATAGTAAACAAACTTTCTTACAGGTGGGGAAAAATAGGGAGAGGGGATCTGGTAGTTTTCTATTCGCCTACAGAGCCAGGCAAGGAATTGGTAAAAAGGGCTATCGGCCTTCCCGGGGAAGAAATAACTTTGACTACCGAGGGCCAGATATTGATAAATGGCCAAAATATGGAAGAAAACTATTTTACACCACCATCTAATACCAGTTACCAGAACCAGACCATAATTTTGGGCCAAGAAGAATATTTCGTGATGGGGGATAACCGCCAGAATAGTTTGGACAGCAGATATTTTGGTCCTATTCCCAAATCCACCATATTTGGTAAACTGGTATTTATATACTGGCCTCCTAATAGGCTAAGGGCCATATAGGCCTTTATTTATCATTAGGCATGGCTGCAGTAAAACTACCTAGAATTTTGTTCCGCTATGGATATAAAGGAAACCAACAGATTACTTAATTACTGTGTTTTTGAAAATAGCCTGTATGAGTGCGGTTTTAAAAACATAGCAGGTGTAGATGAGGCAGGCAGGGGATGTTTAGCCGGCCCTTTGGTAGCGGCAGCAGTAATTATGGATCAAAAAAGCTTACTTATAGAGAGACTCAATGATTCCAAAAAGCTGACGCCATTACAACGGACAATTTTGTTTGATGAAATTATTAGCCGCAGCATCTGCTGGTCGGCCGCAGCGGTAAGGCCGAACCAGATAGACGAAATTAATATTGGCAGGGCAAACCTTTTGGCGCTTAAGCGGGCCTCAGAAAAGTTAAAGGTACAGCCTGATATTATATTATCAGATTTTTTTCAATTTGAGTCTTCGGTAGATGTGATACCATTAACTGGAGGTGACCGTCTTAGTATTTCCATTGCCGCAGCTTCAGTGGTAGCCAAAGTGATAAGGGATACTATAATGGTAAAGATGGACCAGCTTTATCCCGAATATGATTTTAAAAAAAATAAGGGTTATGCTACCAGGGATCATCTATTAAGGCTTCAGAAGTATGGGCCGTGCCCCATACACAGAATGAGCTTTTCCGGGGTATTAACTTAAATACATATTTGACTATATGTACATAATAATATAACCTGTAGGGGTGGTAATTTCAGAAACAACCCAGAAATTAATCTACCTGATTTATGTCTTGGGAATCAGGAAAGAAAGATTGATGGCTGTATACCGCAAATTTAGCGATAATATGGATAAAACTTTCCGTTATTTTAATGTCAGACCTTCCTTTAAAAATAGTACCAAACTGTATAATATCCTTAAATCAATAAAAAATAATGGCATTGGGGCCATTGATATAACTGATGTAGATTACCCCTGGCTTTTAAAAAATATTATTACAGCCCCGCCCATACTGTTTATAAAAGGCAGGCCTTTACTGCAAAACCTTAAAATAGCAGTTGTGGGTACCAGAAAGGCTTCCAGTTACGGTCTTAAAGCTGCCGCTTATTGGGGAGCAAGGCTATCGAAAGCGGGGTTAACCGTCGTTAGCGGCTTGGCCCACGGTATTGATAGCAGCGCCCAGGAGGCAGCACTAAATCATAAGGGAGGAAGCATTGGCGTACTGGGTTGCGGCATAGGTTACGTTTATCCTATCCAAAATAATTATTTATTTAAAAGAATAGTCCAAAACGGAACTTTAATATCTGAATATCTTCCCTATAGTACTCCCAAAAAAATAAATTTTATACAAAGGAATAGAATAATAAGCGGCTTGTGCGGCGGCACCTTGGTGGTAGAGAGCGCGGAGCGGGGAGGTTCATTGATTACTGCTAATTTTGCTTTAGAGCAGGGAAGAGAAGTATTTGCGGTGCCGGGAAGCATATTCAGTCCGGTAAGCCAGGGCACCCATAATCTTATACAGAACGGGGCCAAACTTGTTTACCGGCTGGAGCATGTTTTGGATGAATTAATAGAAGCCGGTAATAAGTTGTCATAAAACCTGTTTATATATGCTCAATATGATTATAATAAAAGCAATATATTTACCAAATTAGTAAAGGTTATATTATGGGTTGGTTTAGAAAAAAGAGGGTGGAAAGGCCCAAGAATCCCTTAGGGGCAGCTTTGTATGATTACGACCATACCTGGGGAGCAATTAAAAAGATTACTGCTAATGTGCAGGCAGGTAAACCAGTAAAGGTAGACCGGGTAAAAAAATTACTTATACAGAATAAAGCTAAATTAAACCAGATACTGAAAGACATCTCCAAAGAGAACCTTAAAGTTGATTACCGGTCCGATAAAATAAGATATAAAATCAGCGATATGGTCATACAATTAATAGATTTTTTGGATATGGGCCAAAAACATAATTTTGATGATCAATTCGTGGATGCCAGCAGGCTAGATAATCTAATGGATAGAAGGGAAAGCCTAAAAAAAGATATGAAAGATATTGAAAGTGATTACCTATAATGCTGGATTTAAAAAAAGGTTTAAATCAATATTTGGATTTTTTGCGGTTTCAGAAAAATTTATCTCCCCACACTATAGATTCCTATAAAAGAGATATAGTCCACCTGTTACAATATTTACAGAAAACGGGGGTTAAATCCATAGAGGAGATAAATGTGGAAAATTTCCGCCGGTATATAAGATTTTTAGATAATTTTAGCTATGCCAACCGTACTATTATCAGGAAGTACTCTTCATTTATAAATTATTTTAAATTTCTGGAAAAAAAAGGCATAATGGCCAACAATTTAAGCCAGCAGCTAATTCCGCCCCAAAAGAATCAGAGATTCTTCAGTTTTTTATCCATAGCAGAGGCAGAAAAGCTGATGGCCAGCATTGATTTGGACAGCGATGCTGGAAAAAGGGATAAAGCTTTGTTGGAATTGATGTATTCTACTGGGGCCAGGATAAATGAAATAGAAAGTATAAAGCTTAATGATATAGATTTATCAAACCAGGAGATAAAGGTTATAGGAAAGGGCAACAAACAAAGAATAGTATACATTAACCGCAGTGCTTATGATAGTTTGCAAAATTATTTAAAAATAAGGAATAATTTCCTATTCCAGCACCAGTCCTACAAGCAAAGCAAATTCCTTTTTTTAAATTTTAGGGGAGGGCCTCTTTCGGCCAGGGGCATCAGAAACATAATAAAGAAGTATGTTTTAAAATCAGACATCAAAAAGAATATTACCCCCCACAGCTTAAGGCATAGTTTTGCCAGCCATATGCTGCAGAGGGGGGCAAATATTAGGGAAATTCAAGAACTGCTGGGACATGAAAATATCTCTACTACCCAAATATATACCCATTTAAACATTAAAAAACTGAAACAGGATTATCAAAATTTCCATCCCCGGGCAAAATAGGTTGAAAATTCTGTAAAAAAGTATAGAATCTTGGGAGTTTATGTATTTGCTCATTGAAATGTATTGTGATAAACTTTGACATTAAGTAAATACACACACCACTTGTAGTATTATGGTGTCACCCTAAAAAGTTAAAGTGGTGGAGGAAAAACCATAAAAACGGAGGTACTATTTTGAGCATTGTAACCATGAAACAATTGCTGGAGGTGGGGGTACATTTCGGCCACCAAACCAGAAAGTGGAATCCCAAAATGAAAAAATATATATATGCTGCCAAGAATGGCATATATATCATAGACTTGCAGCAAACTATGCAGTTGCTGATGGATGCATATGACTACATCAAGAACCTGGCCAGTGAAGGAGGCATAGTTCTATTTGTAGGAACCAAGAAACAGACCCAGGACACTATAGAAAAATATGCCCAGGAATGCGGCATGCCTTATGTAAAGAACCGTTGGCTGGGAGGCACTCTCACTAATTTTGAGACTATCAGCAAAAGAACCAAGAGGCTGGCCGAGATCGAAGATATGGAGGCCAGTGGTGTTTTTGACAAACTTCCCAAAAAGGAAGTGCTGGGTATAAAAAAAGAATATGAGAAACTGCTATATAATATAGGCGGGATAAGAGACATGAAAAGAATTCCAGATGCTTTGTATATAGTAGATCCCCATAAAGAGGTTATTGCCTTAAATGAAGCAAAAAAATTGGGCATACCTATCGTGGCTATAACCGATACTAACTGTGATCCTGATAATATTGATTTCGTCATTCCCGGCAACGATGATGCTATAAGGTCTTGTAGTTTGATAACCAGCGTAATCGCGGATGCAGTAAAGAAAGGTGCCCAGGAAAGAGTAAAAATTAAAGAAAGCCCAGAACAGGAAGAGGCAAAAGAGGATGAACTGGAATTAACAGAGGATGAACTGGAAGATAAGCCTGAAGATGATGTATGGGTTTAAATTTAGGAGGAATTTAAATGGAAATAAAAGCGGAATTAGTTAAACAACTTAGGGAAAAATCTGGCGTAGGCATGATGGATTGCAAAAAGGCATTAACCGAGACCCAGGGAGATATGAATAAGGCAGAAAAGCTGTTAAGGGAGAAGGGCTTAGCTGCAGCTTCCAAAAAAGCAGCCAGGGTAACCAAAGAGGGCATAATTGACAGCTATATCCACCCGGGAGCAAGGGTAGGGGTAATGCTGGAAGTAAACTGTGAAACAGATTTTGTAGCTAAAAATGAATTGTTCCAGTCTTTTGTGCATGATGTAGCTTTGCATATAGCTGCTTCTGGGCCAACATATGTATCCAGGGAAGAAGTACCGGAAGAAATAATTGCACAGGAGAAGGAAATTTATAAGAAACAGGCTTTAAATGAAGGTAAGCCTGAAAAGATAGTGGAAAAGATTGCTGAAGGCAAGCTCAATAAATTTTTTGCAGAAATTTGTCTTTTGGAACAGCCTTTTGTAAAAGACAATGATATGACGGTAGAAGAATTAGTAAAGCATACCATAGCTAAAATAGGTGAAAATATAAATATCAAAAGGTTTGCCCGATTTGTGTTGGGTGAAGAATCATAAACAGCAATGCCCAAACCAAAATATAAAAGAGTGCTTTTAAAAATAAGCGGAGAAGCTTTGCTGGGCAATGTTTCTTATGGAATTGATACCAAAGTCATTAATGATATTGCAGACCAGATTAAGGAAGTAACCCAGCTGGGAGTAGAAATAGCCATAGTAATTGGCGGTGGTAATTTTTGGAGGGGGGAACCGGCCAGTGTCAATGGCATGGATAGGACAACCGCAGATTATATTGGCATGCTGGCTACCATCATGAATGCTTTGGGACTTCAGAATGCTTTAGAAAATAAGGGAGTGTGGACCAGGGTGCAAACTGCCATATCCATGCAGGAGGTAGCTGAACCTTTTATACGCCGGCGGGCAGTACGGCACCTGGAAAAAAAGAGAGTAGTGATATTTGCGGGAGGAACCGGTAATCCTTTTTTTACTACAGATACTGCAGCTGCCCTTAGGGCTTTAGAGATAAATGCAGAAATAATCTTTAAGGCCACCAAGGTGGATGGAGTTTACGACAAGGATCCCAAACACCATGAAGATGCTAAAAAATTTGAAACCCTCAGTTATCTGGAGGTCTTAAAGAAAAACCTAAGAGTTATGGATTCTACCGCCACTTCGCTTTGTATGGAAAATAATTTACCTATAGTTATTTTTAACATAAATAAACCCGGTAACATAAAAGGGGTAATAATGGGTGAAAAAATAGGCACCATAGTAACGAAAGGGTAAACAATGAAAGATGAAATTTTTAAAGAATCGGAACAAAGAATGCAGCAATCTGTGGAAAAGACCCAGCATGAGTTCAATACTATTAGAACCGGCAGAGCCACTATAGCCTTGTTAGATGAAATATATATTGATTATTATGGAGCAAAGACGCCTTTAAAACATATTTCAAACATAAGCATACCAGAGGCAAGGACTATGGTTATTGCACCTTACGAGCCAAAATTTTTAAAGGAAGTTGAAAAGCAGATACTGGCCTCCGATCTGGGTATTACACCTAATAATGATGGTAAATCAATAAGGCTAAATATACCGGCATTAAACGAGGAAAGGCGTAGGGAGCTGGTTAAATTAGTGAAAAAGATTGCGGAAGATGGAAGAATCGCTGTTAGAAATATAAGGCGCGATCTAAATGATGGCTTAAAGAAGATGGAAACAGATGGGGATATTACTGAAGATGACCATACCCGTATGCAGAAAGAAGCCCAAGAATTAACTGATACATATATAGAAAAGATCAATGAAGCCTTATCCAATAAAGAAAAGGAAATTATGGAAGTGTAGGTAAAAATATTGAATTTTATTTCCAATTTTCTTTCCTCAATACTGACCCCGCAGGTTAGTGACCTGCAAAAAGGTAATATACCTCAGCATGTGGGAATAATCATGGATGGTAATGGAAGGTGGGCAGCTAAGAGGCATTTGCCCAGAATAGCAGGTCACCGTGCTGGAGTTGAAGTTATGAGGCAAGTAATAACTACATCAGTAGAAGTTGGTATAAAATACCTTACCGTATTTGCTTTTTCCAGTGAGAATTGGGACAGGCCGGAGCATGAGGTTAATTTTTTAATGGATTTATTTGTAGATACATTAAACCGGGAACTGGGTTCCTTAAATAGTAATGGTGTAAACGTAAAACTGATAGGAAGCAGGAAAAAAACTCCGGATAAAGTGTTGGATTGTTTTAAAAATGCAGAGCATATTACTGCCGGCAATAAAACCATGGTATTCAATATTGCTATTAATTACGGTTCCAGAGGGGAAATTATTGAAGCTGTTAAAAAAATAGGTACTGAATGCAAAGCAGGCCAAGTAGAGGTTGAAAATATTAATGAAGACTTATTTTCAAAGTACCTTTATACCAGTCATTGTCCGGATCCTGATCTAATAATAAGAACCAGTGGGGAATACAGGATGAGCAATTTTCTGTTATGGCAGAGTGCTTATGCTGAGTTATATATAACTAAAACCTTATGGCCCGATTTCAGTAAAAAACATTACTTAAAGGCTATACAGAATTATCAAAAAAGAAACCGGCGGTTCGGTAAGGTCTAGTAAAACATTATGGATTTTTTACTAATGCTGGGCCAATACGTATTGGCCATATTAGGCTTCTCCTTTATAATAATGGTGCATGAATTCGGTCATTTTGTTATGGCTAAATTAAGCGGTATGCACGTGGAAGAATTTTTTTTAGGATTCGGCCCCAAATTATTAAAATTTAAATCCCGCTCTGGTACCCTTTGGGGTATCAATGCCATACCTGTAGGTGGATATAATAAGATTTTAGGTATGGAAAGAGAGGCCGCAATTCCTGAAGACTTGAAGCATAGATCCTATTCCCATAAACCTTATTACAAAAAGTTCCTGGTAATTATAGGGGGCGTACTGTTTAATGCTGTAGCGGCAATATTGATGATTATGCTGTTTCTAAGTATGGGAGTATACGAGGCCAATACCACTATAGATTACATAGATCCGCAAGCTCCTGCCTATCAATATGGGTTTGAGGTGGGAGATAAGGTTATAGCTATCGATGGAAAACCAATAGACAGCTGGGATGAATTTTCCAGTTCTACTCAAAAACATCAGGGTTCTGATGCCATCTATACTATTGTTAGGGAAGAAAAACAGCTAGATATTGCAGTTGTTTTGGAGCAAAAGGATGAAGGCTATTACCTGGGTATTGGGCCCCAAGTGGTAAAAAAGAACCTATCTTTTTTACAGGTGATAAAGCAATCTTTAAATATGGTCTGGGATATTATTAAAACCTATGTAGGGCTGATAGGCATGCTTTTTAAGGGCCAGTTATCTTTTAACCAGGCCAGGCCGGTGTCACCGGTAGGCGTAATAAGTATTTTCCAGCAGTCTGCAGCTATGGGTATGCAGAACTTTATTTTATTTATAGCCTTAATATCCCTAATTGTAGGAATTGGAAACCTTATACCTATTTTACCACTGGATGGGGGGCATGTAGTAATATTGGCCATAGAAAGTATCCGTAGAAAGCCGGTGCCTAAAAAAGTTTTGGAAGTGTTAAATGCCATAGGTATAATTATGCTGGTCTCTCTTTTAGTTATAGGTTTTGTTTATGATATAATAAGTCCGTTTAATATTCAGAATATGTAAAATGAATATAACCAGGAAAAAAACCAAGCAGATTAAATTAGGAAATCTAGCCATTGGCGGGTTTAGTCCTATTGTAGTGCAATCCATGACCAAGTCCAAACTTCATCAGCTTAGGGCAATAAGGAAAGAAATCGACCTGCTTACCAAAGGGGGTTGTGAAGTAATAAGGATAGCTGTACCTGATATAAATAGCTTGGACTATCTTAAGGTCCTTAAACAGGAAAACATATTTAAGGTTCCGGTAGTAGCAGACATACAGTTTGATTACAGGCTGGCTTTGGGCTGCCTGGATTTAGGTATTGAGTGCATCAGGATTAACCCTGGAAATATTGGTGGAAAAGAACGTTTGGCTAAGGTTATCAATAAAGCTATAGGTAAAGGTGCGGCCATAAGAATAGGAGTAAACTCTGGCTCTTTGGAAAAAAGTATACTTAGGAAAAATAAGGGAGACATAGTGGATTCCATGGTGGAAAGCGTATTGGAGAGTGTTAAGTTTTTTGAAAGACTCCATTTTTACAACTTCAAGATTTCAGCTAAGGCTTCTTCTGTACTGGATACCATAAATGTATATGAAAAAATTTCATCCAAGGTGGATTACCCTTTACACCTGGGGGTAACTGAAGCCGGCCCATTATTGGGGGGAAGCATCAAATCCTCTCTGGGTTTAGGCATACTTCTTTCTAAAGGTATCGGGGACACTATAAGGGTTTCACTTACCGATTCTTCCTTGCAGGAAGTAAAGGCAGCTTACCTTATATTAAATAATTTGGGATTAAGGAGTTTTGGCGTTGATATAATTTCTTGTCCTACCTGTGGTAGAACCAGGGCAGATTTACTGAGTATTGTTAAAGAAGTGGAGGCCATAACAAGGGGAATTAAAAAACCGCTAAAGATTGCAGTCATGGGTTGCATTGTTAATGGGCCTGGGGAAGCAAAGGATGCAGATTTGGGAGTTGCTTTCGGAAAAGAGAAAGCAGCTATTTTTATTAAAGGCAAGATTAAAAGAAGAGTGGAAGAAAAGTCGGTTTTAGACGAATTTGAAAAGGAATTACAAATACTATTGGATAGGTGACCTATGAGATTTACACAATATTACATACCTACTTTAAAGGAAAATCCTAGTGAATCTGAGCTAAAAAGCCATGCTTTAAGTTTGAGGGCAGGTTTGATAAGGAAAGTGGCTTCAGGAATATATACCTACCTGCCCCTAGGATTGAGGGTACTAAGAAAGATAGAGAACATAGTGAGGGAAGAAATGGACCGGGCCGGAGCTATTGAACTTTTGCTTTCGGTAATACAACCATCTGATTTATGGCAAAAATCAGAAAGATGGGATCAATACGGTCCAGAAATGTTTAGATTAAAAGACCGCAGCCAAAGAGATTTCTGTCTTGGCCCCACCCATGAAGAATTAATCACTTATCTGGCTTACCTGGATATAAAATCCTACAAAGACCTCCCGGTAAACCTTTACCAGATTCAAACCAAATTCCGGGATGAAATAAGGCCAAGATACGGCCTGTTAAGGGCCAGGGAATTTATAATGAAAGATGCTTATAGCTTTGGCAAAGATCAAAAAGATTTAGATCAGGCATATCAGGCCATGTATGAAGCTTACAGCAAAATAACAGAGAGGCTGGGGCTTGAATATCTGGTAGTAGAAGCTGATACAGGCCTGATTGGGGGAAACTTTTCCCATGAATTTATAATCCTGGCCGAGCAAGGTGAAGAGGTCCTAATCTTATGTCCCAGCTGCCATTATTCAGCTAAAATGGAAGAGGCTCAATTTTCATTTCCTGATCCTGGTTCGGAAGCTCAGAAAGACTTGAAGAAAGTTCATACCCCTGGGGCATCAACCATAGAGGAGCTGGCGCAACAGTTAAAAGTAAGTAAACAAAGAATAGTAAAATCATTACTATTGGAAGGAAAGGACGGCCAGCTGTATTCATTTCTGGTAAGCGGGGAAAGAGAGCTGGACACTGATCTTGCTTCAAAGCTGGTTGATAGCCGGTTAACACTGGTAAACCAGGATAAAGTTAAAGACATACCATTAGGTTATTTGGGCCCCGTAGGTGCTAAAGAAGGGATTAAATTTTATGCAGACCGTTCTCTGCAGGAAAAAAGCAATTTTATAATAGGCGCCAATATTAAGGACTACCATTATATTAATGCCAACCTGGAACGTGATTTTAAGGTTGATGGTTGGGGGAATTTTACCTATCCGGTAGAAGGTGACCTTTGCTATAAATGCGGCACCCCATTGGAATTTAAAAAGGGAATTGAAATTGGCCATATATTTAAGCTGGGAACTAAATACAGTAAAAAACTCGATGCTAATTTTTTAGACGAACAGGGCCAGAGGATACCTTTTCAGATGGGCTGTTACGGAATAGGAGTAAGCAGGATAATGTCGGCTGCCATAGAGCAATTAAGCGATGAGGATGGAATAATATGGCCAGATTCCATAGCCCCGTTTGAAGTAGAAATTATAACTATTAATATGGATGACCCCCAGATGGTAGAGGTGGCAGAAAACCTGTATAGCCAGCTGGACGGTATAGGTATTGATGTTATATATGATGACCGCAATATAAGGGCTGGGATTAAATTCAAGGATGCAGCCCTAATAGGTATACCAATAGTTATCATAGTGGGTAAAAAAAGCATTCAAGAACATAAGGTGGAAGTAGAATTTAGGGGCAGCAGGCAAAAACAGGAAATACCCATATCAGACCTGCCACCATTTATAGACCAATATAAAAAAACAAATTAAATCCTAATGGTTTCTCCACAGACAGAAATAATAGTGGGAGTTTTAGAAAGAATTTTATTCAATAACCCCGAAACTGGTTTTTTAGTGGGTAAAGTTCGGCTTGATGCCAATCATCAATTAGTGACCATCGTGGGAAGCTGCCCTGACATGGAATGCGGGCAACACTTGGAGATTAAAGGGCAATGGAGCCAGGATCCCAAATATGGCCGCCAGTTTAAAATAGATAACACTAAGATGATAGCACCCCAGACCTGTGAAGGCATAGAAAAATACCTGGGTTCAGGCCTTATAAAAGGAATAGGCCCCGCTATGGCCAAAAAAATTGTAAACAAGTTTCAAATGGAAACTTTAAACATACTGGAAAAAGATCCCGGAAAGCTTTCCCTGATAGAAGGTTTTGGGCCCCAGCGGATAAAAAATATTAAAAAAGCATGGGATAAACACCGGGACCTCAGGGAAGCTATGGTATTTTTAAGGACCTATGGTTTAGGGCACGCTTTATCAATTAAAGTATATAGGCACTATGGTAAAAAGTGCATAGATATTATCAAAAAGAATCCCTACCGTTTATGTGAAGATATATTTGGAATCGGGTTTAAAACGGCAGACCTGATTGCTGTAAATATGGGAATAGAAAAGGATTCTATCTTTAGGGCCAAGGCAGGTATTATTTATTTATTGGAAAACATGGAGAGTGCCGGCCATTGTTATCTACCATATCAACAGCTAATAGACAGTGCTGCTGATTTTTTACAGGTTGAGGTTAGCCTGGCCCATAAAGCGGCAGGGCAACTTAAGCAAGAGAAAAAAGTAGTTATAATACAGGACTATGAACCAAGGATTTATCTAAAAGATATATATGAGTCAGAAATTTATGTTTCCAAAAAATTACGCCAAATTCAAGATAAGGGTTTAAAAGAAAGCAAGGCAAAGATAATAAATTTAACTGAAACCATGGAGAAGCTAGCCGGACAAAATAATATTTTTTTAGATACTGAACAGACACAGGCTATTATTGCCGCCAACATTGAAAAGGTGCTGGTTATCACTGGCAGCCCGGGTACAGGCAAAAGTACTATCATGAACTTTGTATTAGCTACATTGAGGTTGAATAAAAAAAAGGTAATGCTGGCGGCACCTACCGGCAGGGCGTCCAAAAGGCTTTCCCAAACTACGGGCAAAGAAGCTAAGACCATTCACCGGATGTTAAAATATAATCCTAAAACCAATAGTTTTATCATGAATGAAAAGGATAGGTTAAATGCTGATGTGCTGGTAATAGATGAAGCTTCCATGATAGATATCAGGCTTTTTTATGCCTTGCTGAAAGCAGTTAAAGAAGAATCCCAGCTGATACTGGTAGGGGATGCTGACCAGTTACCATCAGTAGGTCCTGGCAATATATTAAAGGATATAATTGACAGCCGGAGGTTTCCGGTAATCACCTTAAAAAAAATATACAGGCAGGAAGGACAAAGCTTAATTATACAAAATGCCCACAAAATAAGGGATGGAATTTTCCCTTATACTGGGAAACCTAAGAATGACGACTTCTTTTTCATAGAAAAAAATGATCCCCAGCAGGTGGTAGACCTTATAATGGATCTGGTTCTGCAGAAGCTTCCAAAACGGTTTGGGTTTGATCCCTTGAGCGATATACAGGTATTGGTGCCCACTAATAAGGGTATTGTAGGAGTTGAGAATTTGAACCGGTCCCTTCAGGACCATATAAATACCAGCAGCTTAAAAATTAATGGAAACGGTATAGAATACAGGCTAAATGATAAGGTGATACAGTTAAAAAATAATTATGAAAAGGATATTTATAACGGGGATATCGGGTTTATAAAATATATTGAGCCAAAACTAAAGGAAATAACCGTTAATTTTGAAGGCAGGAATATTCTATATAATTTTTATGAACTAGATGAAATAAGCTTATCTTATGCCATATCTATTCACAAGTCCCAGGGATCTGAATTTCCCTGTATTATTGTACCTATCCTTACTTCACATTATATGCTGCTGCAAAGGAATTTATTGTATACTGCTATCACCAGGGCTCAGCAGGTAGCAGTGCTTATTGGTTCAAAAAAAGCAATGGGGATAGCCATAAACCGTAATATTGTGGGAGACAGATTTACCGGGCTAAAAGAAATGCTGGTTTAGGTTTTACTACTGTCACTATGTTGAATTTTTTTTATTTTATGTTATACTAAAAACAAATTTCAGTAGCAATAATGTTTAAGGATAGTGGGCATGCCCCACTATTTTTATTGTTTATCTAATTTTAAAGGTGATGAGATTTGAATAGAGAATTAATAGTGGCTTTAAGGGAGCTGGAAAAAGAGAAAGGTATCAAAATGGATACCATAATAGAGGCGTTAAATGTTGCCCTTAATTCTGCTTATAAGAAAAATTATAAAATTGATTATGACAGCAGGGTTGATGTAGATACAGAGACTGGTGAAATAAAGGTATTTAAAGTTTTGACCGAGGAAGAGAAAGCTGACAGTAATGAAGACGAACTGGAAGTTACCCCTGATAATTTCGGCAGGATTGCTGCCCAGACAGCTATGCAGGTTATAAAGCAGAGGATTAAAGAAGCTGAACGGGAAATTATGTATGATGAGTTTAAGGACAGGGTTGGTGATTTGGTCACAGGGATTATACAGCAAAGCGATACCAGGTTTACTTTAGTGGATCTTGGAAAGGTAGAAGCTTTGTTGCCCCAGCATGAACAGGTTGCCAATGAAAGATATAAACATGGGGAGAGAATAAAAGCTTATATCTCGGAAGTAAGAAAGACTACCAAGGGACCCCAGGTAATAGTATCCCGGACCCATACAGGTCTTATTAAAAAATTATTTGAACTTGAAGTGCCTGAAATCGGGGAAGGTATTGTAGAAATAGTAAATATCGCCAGAGAGCCTGGTTATAGGACCAAGATTGCAGTTAAGTCAAATGATAAAAACGTTGACCCGGTAGGTGCTTGCGTGGGACCCAAAGGCTCCAGGGTAAGAATGGTGGTAGATGAACTGGGTGGAGAAAAAATAGATATCGTATGCTACAGCGAAGATGTAGTAGACTTTATAAAGAATTCCTTGTCACCGGCCAGGGTAACCAAAGTGCTGACTGAAGAGGAAAGAAAGTTTGCCCTGGTAGTAGTTCCGAATGACCAGTTGTCGTTAGCCATAGGAAGAGAAGGTCAAAATGCCAGGCTGGCAGCCAAGCTTACTGGATGGAAGATTGATATTAAGAGCCAAAAACAATTTGATGAAGAGCTAGAGGAAGCCCGGAGAGAAAGATTGAAGACCAGGCAACATTCGGAGGAGCAAGAGCAATAAATCTGTGGATGGGAAGTGATCTAAAATTAGAGTATATGAAATAGCTAAGCAAAATAAAATATCGTCTAAGAAATTAATGACGCTTCTAAAAGAAGCAGGCATAGAAGTAAAAAGCCATATGTCTTCATTGGATGAAGACCAGGAACAAAAGCTGCAAAAACTGCTGGCAGGCAAAACACCTGAAAAAAAAGATACCCAAAATTGGGAGGAAGAAAAAAGGCGAAATATCAGGAGTGTTTTGGATAAAGAGCTGGATAAAGAAGAAAAGAACGGAAGAATCAGGTTAAAGAGTACTACCAGGCGTAAGAAACCTACTGCAGCTAAGACGGATAAATCCAAAGAGAACGGTACGCCCACTATTGAAAAGAAGCCTGTCCGACCCCAAATAAAGAAAATATTGGAGTTGCCTGATGGCATAACTGCCAAACAGCTTTCTGAGAGAATAGGTATTTCTTCCAGTGATATTGTTCAGGCTTTATTTAATTTAGGAGAAATAGTAAATATTAACCAACCACTGGATAAGGATTCGGTTGAATTGTTATCTAATGAGTATGGTTTTAAATACAGTATTATTGGTTTTGAAGAAAGACTGGATGAAGTCTATGATGATTCTGACCAGGATTTGGTAGTAAGGCCTCCCATAGTTACAGTTATGGGCCATGTTGACCATGGTAAAACTACCTTGCTGGATTCCATCAGGAATACCAAGGTGGCTACCCGGGAGGCGGGAGGCATTACCCAGGATATAGGAGCTTATCAAATAAAACATAAAGGTAAAAAAATTACTTTTATTGATACCCCTGGCCATGAAGCATTTACTACCATGAGGGCAAGGGGTGCCCAGGTAACAGATATAGCAGTAATTGTAGTGGCTGCTGATGACGGAGTCATGCCCCAGACAGTGGAAGCTATTAATCACGCCAAAGCTGCAAAAGTCCCTATTATAGTAGCTATTAATAAAATTGACCTGCCCAATGCTAACTCCAATAAAGTAAAGCAGGATCTTACGGAATATGAACTGGTACCAGAAGAATGGGGAGGCGATACCATTTGTGTAGAGCTTTCTGCAGAAAAGAAGATAAATATTGAAGAATTACTGGAAATGATCCTACTGGTGGCAGAGATGAATGAAATCAAAGGAAACCCCAATGCTGAGGGAAGCGGCATTATAATTGAATCCAGGCTGGATAAGAGCATGGGGCCGGTGGCTACAGTGATTATTAAAAGAGGAAAAATTGAAGTAGGCGACTCTTTTGTAACCGGAAGCTCTACAGGCAGGGTAAGATCTATAATTGATGAAAAAGGAAAAAGAATTAAAAAAGCCCTGTTATCCCAGCCTATAGAAATAATGGGATTTTCTACAGTGCCCCAGGCCGGGGATAAATTATTTGTGGTTAAAAATGAAAAAGTAGCAAAGGAAATAGCCAGCAGAAAAGATTATGATCTTAAGATGTCAAAGATGGCTGAAACAAAAAAGAGCATGACCCTGGAAGAGCTTTCCAGGATTTCAGAGGAAGAAGAAGTAAAGAAATTGGCCATTGTATTGAAGGCAGACTCCAACGGTTCCCTAGATGCTGTAGCCAAGGCTTTAAATAAAATAGAAGAGGAGGATATCATCATTGATATCATTCACAGAGGAGTTGGGGCCATAACTGATACCGATATAATTTTAGCGGCTGCTTCCAATTCCATAGTTATAGGTTTTGGAGTAGTTCCCACTAATAGTGCTAAGCAGGCTGCCAAAAAAGAAGATATTGAAATTAGGACTTATAATATAATATATAAATTAATAGATGATTTGAGCCTGGCTTTCAAGGGATTGTTAGAACCTAAAATAGAGATAATTGAAAAAGGCAAAGTGGAAGTAAGGGAACTTTTTAAATTACCTAAAATAGGTTCAGTAGCTGGCTGCTATGTTCTGGAAGGTGAAGCGGAAAGAGGAAATCCTGTGAGGGTAATAAGGGATGGAAAAATAATCTATGAGAGTAAAATTGGGACTATCCACCGATTTAAAGAAGATGTGAAAAAGGTATCAGCTGGATATGAATGCGGTATAAGAGTTGAAAACTTCCAGGATTTGAATAAGGGCGACATCATTGAAGTTTTTCAAGAACAAGAGGTTGAACCGTAAAGTGATAACCATGGACCGTACCAGAAAATTAGAAATTGATTTAAAAAGGGAATTAGGATTTATTATAAATAATCTCATAAAAGATCCAAGGCTTGGTTTTGTAACCATAACCGGATTAAACTTATCCCCTGATTTTCAATACCTGGATATATATATAAGTATTATGGGTAGCCCGGACGAAATACAAGAAAGTTTAAACACTCTAAAGAGAGGCTCTGGATTTATCAAAAAGAAGCTCGGCCAAAGAATTAAATTAAGAACTATACCTGCTCTGCGGTTTCAGTATGACCAGTCCATTGATAGAGGTATGAAGATTACTGAGATTCTAGAAACCCTTAAAAAAAATAACCAACTATAACAGGTAGTATTAACTTGGACACGGCTAAGGAAATAGAGTCAATTTCAAACATAATTAAAGGCCACGATCTTTTTTTAATATTTTCCCATATTTTTCCAGATGGAGACTCCCTGGGCTCCCAGGCAGCCGCTTACTGCCTGTTAAGGGAATTGGGTAAGAAGGCTTATATGGTTTGCAGCGATGAAATACCTTACCAGTATAGATATTTGCCAAATTTAGGCCAGGTTATAAAAGATTATAAAGATATCCCGCTTCCCAGCCGCCCGGTAATCTTATGTCTGGATTGTGCAGACGAAGCCAGGATGGGAATTGATTTTGAAAGTCTTAAGCAGCAGTCAAAGGTTATTGTCAATATTGATCACCATACTATAAATTCCAGGTATGGGGATATAAACTTAATAGATTCCCGAAAGTGTGCTACAGCACAGATCCTGTTTGAAATTATGGATAAAAACTTTGGCCGGCATATTAACCGTGATATTGCTATAAGTATATATACCGGCATTTTAACTGATACCGGGAAGTTTCAGTATGAGAATACTACAGCTACGGTGCATAAGATTGTAAGCAGGCTTTTGGAGTTTGATATAATACCTGCCGAAATTTTTTCCAATATTTATGAAAACGAGCCATTTAACCGCATCAAATTATTGGAGCTGGTATTTAAAAGGATTAAACTTATAAACGACCAGGGGATAATCTACTCCTATACACTTCAGGAAGATTTCAAGAAACTAGACTTACCTTTTTCTGCCCAAGACGGAATAATAGAGATACTTAGGGGCATTGAAAAAATTAAAATAGCAGCTTTAATAAAACAGGTAGAGGGTAATAGATTTAAGGTTAGCCTAAGGACTTCGCGAAAAAATTTAAATGTGGCAGAGCTGGCAGCTAGATTTGGAGGGGGAGGCCACCAAATGGCAGCAGCCTATTCCCAAGAAGGCAGTATTGAAGCTATAGTCAAAGATTTGCTAGAAAGCGTTAAAAATCATGGAAAAAATAGATTTTAGGCATAATAGCGGGCTTTTCCTGATAAAAAAACCAAGTGATGTAAGTTCATATGACATAATTAGGGAAATAAAAAAGGTTTTTTTTTAAACAAAATTGGGCATGCGGGAACACTGGATCCTTTAGCGGAGGGCTTGCTACTAGTATTAATTAATAAAGCTACCAAGCTTTCTTCCTATTTTTTGGGTTTGGATAAGGAATATAAGGCTACCATCAAGCTTGGAATAACTACTGATACCTGGGACGTGACTGGAAGAATAATAAAAGAGGCTATTCCCGCTTTTTATTCCCGGAAGGATTTAGAAGCATTATTGAAAAAATTTGAAGGGGAACAGTACCAAACTCCGCCTATGTTTTCAGCTTTGAAATATAAAGGCAGGCCTTTATATTCTTATGCCAGGGAAGGCAAGTCGGTAAAGGTTGAGAAGAAAAAAATAAATATCAGCTCTATAGATTTTTTAAACTTTAAAAACAATCAGTTAACTTTAAACATTAACTGTAGTTCTGGAACTTATATAAGATGGTTGGCGCAGGAGTTAGGCTCAAACCTGGGCTGTGGCGCAGCTTTACAGAAATTAATAAGGACCAGGATTGGGAATTTTTATTTAAAAGATTCGGTAGAAGTTAGCCAAGTCAGGGAACATGGCAAAGACAGCTTGTTAGGGATAGATAAAGCACTTAAAGGTTGTCCCCAGGTTATTATAAAACCCGAGTTTGAGTTTAAGTTTGAAGATGGCCACTGGTTAAGAGAAGCTATGCTGGTGAGACAGGATTATTTCGATCTTCATCTTAAAGAAGATAGCATGGTTATGGTTAAAGATAGTAAAAATAATTTGAGGGCAGTTTATAAGGTTTCAGCAGATTCCCAAAGAAATAAAGGTATATTAAGGCCGGTATTGATTTTAACTTAGGCAAGGAGTACAAACTTTGACAGAAATAATTGAGTTAAGCCGTATAGGACAGGATTATTTTGCTGATAAAAAAATAGCAGTAGTAATAGGGTTTTTTGACGGGCTTCATCTCGGGCATCAGCAGATCATAACCTTGTGTAAAAACGAAGCTGATAAAATCAATGGGTGCAGCCTGGTCTTTACTTTTGATAAACCTCCCCTAAATGTTATACAAGGCTCCTTACACAAGAAACTTATTATTTCTTTTGAGGAAAAATTAGAAAGAATTAGCTCTTTAGGGGTTGACTATATCATAACCCAAAATTTTAATTCCGAATTTTCAAAAATTAGTCCATTAAAATTTTGCCGAGATATCTTGGTAAATAAATTCAATCTGCTGCAAATATTTGTAGGCAAAGGTTTTAAGTTCGGCTATAAGGGTCAAGGAGATGAACAATTTCTCCAGCATTTTTTTAAACCTATGCAAATTAAGGTAAACATAATTCCTTTGCATAAGATAGAAGGAATCACAGTTTCCAGCACTAATATAAGGAAATATTACAGCCAAGGTAATATAGATAAAATAAAGCTTTTACTGGGCAGACAACCTTGTACCTCCGGGATAGTGCAAACGGGAGCAAAAAGGGGGAGACAGTTGGGGTTTCCAACCGCTAACATTTCTCTACCTGACCAGTTTATAGCACCGGGGGATGGAGTTTACCTGGGAGAGGCTGAACTAAATCTTAACCAAAAACTTCCATGTGTAATAAATATTGGCAGCAATCCAACCTTTAACAATAAGCATACTCAAATAGAGGTATTTATTATGAATTTTAATAAAAACATTTATGGTGCTAAAATAAAGATATGTTTTTTAAAAAAACTTAGAAGTGAAATCTGTTTTGAAAATGCACAGCAGCTCAAATTACAGATAGAAAAAGATATAAAAGCTGCCCGGCAGTTCTTTAAGTTAAACTAGGAGACATTTATTTTAATTGTAATAATAAAATAGTTATGATAAATTATTGAGCGATATAAATACAAAAGGAGAGGGATAAGTTGGGTTTAGAGAAAGAAAGTAAAAGTAAAATTATTGATGAATATAAGGTAAATGAAAATGATACCGGTTCATCTGAAGTTCAGGTTGCATTGTTGACCGAAAAAATTAATAAATTAAATGAACATTTAAAAATGAATAAAAAGGACCATCATTCCAGGAGAGGATTGGTAATGATGGTAGGCAAGAGAAAAAGGTTGCTAAGGTACATGCAGGATAATGAATTAGAGAGATATAAGAAGTTAATTAAAAAGCTAGGTTTAAGGAAATAGTAAATAGTAAGGAGATGTTAGGTAGTTTGGATAATAATTTTATACAAGAGGAAAAGTGTGAGTTAAAGGTTGGGGAAAGCACCATAGTATTTTCTACCGGCAAAATAGCTAAACAGGCCAACGGTGCAGTTTTAGCAAATTGTGGCGGCAATGGCGTTTTGGTTACGGCAGTTATGGGGGAGACTCCTAGAGAAGGAACTGATTTTTTTCCATTAGTAGTAGATGTGGAAGAAAGAATGTATGCTGCGGGTAAAATACCTGGAGGTTTTTTTAAGAGGGAAGGCAGATCATCAGAAAAAGCGATACTTACTGCTCGACTGGTAGACAGGCCCCTACGGCCATTATTTGATAAAAACATCAGAAATGAGATTCAGATAATAGCCACGGTTATGTCCGTGGATCAGATATTCCCCTATGATATTTTAGTATTAAATGGTGCTTCGATGGCTTTATATATATCGGATATACCTTTTTATGAGCCCATAGGAGCAGTAAGGGTAGGAAAAATAGAAGAAGAATGGATTGTAAATCCTACCTATAGCCAGCTGGAACAAAGCGAAATTGACATTGTAGTAGCAGGTACGGAAAAGGCCATAATCATGGTAGAAGCTAGTTCCAGGGAAGCAGATGAAGAAGTGGTATTAAAAGCTATAGATTTAGCCCATCAGGAAATAAAGAAAATAATAGAGCTGCAGCATTATTTTAAGGAAAAAGTAGGCAGGGAAAAAGTAGAAGTAGAAAAATTCGGTACACCTGAAGAAATAAATCAGAGAGTAAGAGAAATAAGCTATCCCAAGATTAAGTCTTTAATGGATACTATTGTAGGCTATTCAGAAAGGCCAGACAGGGAACAATTACTGGATAATACAAAAAAAGGCTTTTTCCAGGATGAACTTAAAATACTTCAGCAGCAGGTTCTGGAAGATCTCTCTGAAGAATTTCCCGAAGATACTGATTTTATTAAAACCAGCTTGAAAGAAATAGAACGGGAGCTGGTTAGGGATACAATACTAAACAGGCAGATAAGGCCTGATGGCAGAAAACCACAAGATATAAGAAGAATAACCTGTGAAGTAGGGTTATTTCCAGAAACGCATGGTTCCGGGCTTTTTACCAGGGGGAAAACCCAAGCTTTAACCATATTGGCTTTAGGGTCTATAAAAGAAGCACAAAGAATAGACAGCCTGGGCGTGGAAGAGTTTAAGAGATATATGCATCATTACAATTTCCCTCCTTTCAGTACAGGTGAAGTGTGGATGCTTAGAGGGCCCAAAAGAAGGGAAATTGGGCATGGCGCTTTGGCTGAAAGGGCATTGTTTCCCATGGTCCCCTCTGATGAAGAATTCCCTTATTCCTTAAGGCTGGTATCTGAAATATTGGAGTCAAACGGGTCTACTTCCATGGCCAGTGTATGTGGAAGCACCCTGGCTTTAATGGATGCAGGAGTTCCTATCAAGAATCCAGTTTCCGGTATAGCAATGGGGCTTATTAAAGGTGAAGATGACCAGTTTGTAGTCCTGTCTGACATACAGGGAATTGAGGATTTTTATGGGGATATGGATTTCAAGGTTGCAGGTACTGCAGAAGGCATAACTGCGCTTCAAATGGATATAAAGGTGAAAGGCATAAATCCTGAAATCTTAAGGCAGGCCTTGGAACAGGCTAAACAAGGCAGGCTTTACATACTGGAGAAAATGTTAGATACCATAGCTAAGCCCAGGGAACAACTTTCCAAAACTGCCCCCAAAATAATATCTTTTAAGATTCCTAAAGATAAAATAGGGGAAGTAATTGGTCCTGGAGGAAAAAATATAAAGATGGTAAAAGAACAGTTTGGGCTGGAAGAGATTGAAATTACCGATTCAAACGGGGAAGGTTTCGTTTCTATCGTGGGCTATGATCAGGAATCTATAGTTAATGCCAAATCAATGATTAAAACCATGCTAAAAGGTATTGAAGATATTGAAGAGGGTGAAGAGTTCTCAGGAACAGTGGTTGGTATTACCAATTATGGGGCTTTTATAAACATTATTCCCAATATTGATGGTTTGCTTCATATTTCCAAGATTGCTAATAAACGGATTGAAAATGTTGAAGATTATTTAAAGCTGGGAGATAAAATAAAGGTAAGGGTTTCCAATATAGATCCTAAAACCAAGAAAATTGGGCTGGAGCGGGCTGATCTTTAATACGCTGGTCCATAGAAGGATTTTTAGCAGGATTGAAATTTGATGATTACCATATAACAGAATTAGACAATGGGCTTAAGGTTATTAGTGAAACTATACCCCACTTTAGGTCCATTTCTTTAGGTTTATGGATATCTGCAGGTTCCCGTAATGAAAATAAGTCTAATAATGGTATAACTCATCTAATTGAACATCTATTGTTTAAGGGTACCAAGAAAAGGGGTTACAGGGATATTGCCATAGCCTTTGATTCCATTGGTGCTGAATACAATGCTTTTACCGATAAGGAAAACAGTTGTTTCTATGCCGATTTTATAGACTCCCACCTTACTGCTTGCTTGCAGCTTTTATTTGAAGTGGTATTTAGTCCTTCTTTTGAACCTTTAAATGTTGAAACTGAGAAAAAAGTAATATATGAAGAGATAAAAATGGTCGAGGACACTCCCAGTGAAAATATCTTTAACTATTTTTACCAAGATTTGTTCAAAGGCCACCCGCTCAGCTTGTCTGTATTAGGGAGATTAAAGTCTTTAAAAGCTATGGGCCAAAGAGAAATATGGGAGTATTTTAGAAAAAATTATAGCATGGATCATTGTATAATATCTGCTGCAGGCAATATTAGCCATTACCAGTTAGTACAAGAAGTCAAAAGAAATATGGCTGAACTGGAAAATGAAGAATGGCTGGAAAGCCAGGCATCGCTTAAATTTAAGCTTAACAAGGTTAAATTCAGGAATATCTATAAGGCTAGAACCAAAGCAGTACATATATGTTATGGGCAAATTGGCTGTAGCAGGATCAGCAATGACAGATACCCCCTTTCGGTCTTTACCACACTTTTTGGTGGTTCCATGAGCAGCAGGCTATTTCAAAAAATCAGGGAAGAGGAGGGCCTAAGTTATTCTATTTACTCTGCTAATTCCCAGTATACAGATACCGGTGTAGCATTGACCTATGCTGCATCTTCACCTGAAAACAGCTTAAAAATTATAGATCTAATAGAAGATGAATTAAAAAAAATCAGGCATTCAGGTTTAAATCAGGAAGAGATAACAAGAGCTAAAGAAAACCTGAAAGGCAGCATCGTCTTAAATGTGGAAGATATAAGTTCCAGGATGTTCAGAATGGGAAAGGCCTTACTGGTAGATAAAAAAGTTTTGACTATTGATGATATATTAAAGAAAATAGATAATGTTACTAATAGGCAGTTAAATGATATGGTAGATAAATATTACAATCCGGATAATATGAGCTTGGTACTGCTGGGTGATTTAAAGGAGTAATAATGGTATGAGAGTGGCAGTGTTTGGAATATGTGGAAAAATGGGAAGGGCTATAACCAGTGAATTGCTGAAAGAAAGTGATATAAAGGTAGTAGCCGGTTTTGACCGTGTATGTGCTGGCCAGGATATTGGTATTTTGCTTAAAGGGGATAAGCTGGGTGCCCGGATATATGATTCTTATTTACCTCTGGAATCAGCAGGGCTGGATGCAGTTATTGATTTTACCCGGGCTGATATCTGCGTACCTAACATTCATTGGGCCTTGGACCATGGTATTAATATAATAGTAGGGACTACAGGCATATCCAGTCATGATCTAAAGCTTATAGAAGATAAGGCAAAAAAAGGTAATAGCAAGGTGTTTATAGTTCCTAATTTTTCCATTGGAGCAGTGCTGATGATTAAGTTATCGGGCATGATTGCCCCATATTTTGATAATTGCGAGATTATAGAGATGCATCATGACCAGAAGCAAGATGCTCCTTCAGGCACCTCCATATCCACTGCAGAGAATATCTGCCGATCGAAAGAATTCAACCAACAAAGGTTAAAAAAAGGGGAAAGCGAGGATATAGAGGCCAGCAGGGGCGGTTTTGTTAAAGGATTACATGTTCACAGCGTTAGGCTGCCGGGTTTGCTGGCTCACCAGAAAGTAATCTTTGGTGCTAAAGGACAGACTTTTTCCTTAAATCATGACAGCATAGACAGAGCAGGCTTTTATCCTGGAGTAATAATGTCGCTCAGAATGTTGGAAAAGCTAGATAATTACACTTTTGGCTTAGATAAATTGATTCAATTATAAAGGTTAGGAGCTAAAATGATAGAATTTGGAGAAGTTATAACAGCGATGGTAACTCCCTTTGACCATGATCTTAAAGTTGACTTTAATTTAGCTCATAAACTAATGGAACACCTGGTAGCCAATGGCTCAGATGGTATTTTACTGTCCGGGACTACCGGTGAATCCCCAACATTAAGCGATGAAGAAAAACTAAAGCTTTTTCATTTCGGCCAGAAAAATTTTAGTTCAAAAGTTAAAATAATAGCAGGCACCGGCTCTAATGATACCAGGCATTCAGTACTGTTGTCGAAGCAGGCCGAGGATATGGGAGTAGATGCTTTGCTTATAGTGACTCCTTACTATAACAAACCATCCCAGGAAGGGCTGTACAGGCATTTTGAAGCCATAGCGTCCAGTGTTAATCTTCCAATTATAATATATAACGTACCTTCCAGGACGGGAGTAAATATAACTGCCGGCACTTGCTTAAAATTATCAGAAATAAATAATATTGCGGCGGTTAAAGAAGCCAGCGGAAACTTGGCCCAGATATCTGAAATCGCAAAGGGTGCCCGTGAAGATTTTTTAATTTATAGCGGTAATGACAGTGACACCTTACCAATTCTAAGTGTGGGGGGCTATGGGGTCATAAGTGTTGCTTCCCATTTGATGGGAAAGGAAATAAAGCAAATGATTAATGCCTATAAAAGTGCAGATGTCAAAAAAGCGAAGGCAATAAATAGCTATCTTCTGGATTTGTTTAATGCCATTTTTATCACTACAAACCCTGTACCCATTAAAGAAGCATTGAATATGATTGGACTAAAGGTAGGAGGAGTAAGATTACCTTTATGCCAAATGTCTGATAATGAAAGAAAAACATTGATAAAAATAATACAAAACTACAAAACAGTAGTTTGAGGGAGGCTGGTTAGATATTTAAATGCCAAAAAAAAGCAGTTTAAAAGTAATACCTTTAGGTGGATTAAATGAGATTGGCAAGAATTTAACGATATTTGAGAAAGATAATCAGATAATTATAGTAGATTGCGGGATTATGTTTCCGGACGAGGAAATGATGGGAATCGATTTTGTGATTCCAGACTTTACCTACATTAAAAAAAACATACAAAAAGTTAAGGCCATCATCATAACTCACGGACATGAAGATCACATAGGGGCACTTCCATTTTTATTGAAAGAGGTTAGAGCTCCTGTCTATGCTACCAAACTTACCCTGGGGTTAATTAAAATAAAATTGAACAGTGCGCAAAAACAGGTAGAATTTCATGAAATCGATCCTGATATCCCGGTAGAAATAGGACCTTTTGATGTTCATTTTTTCAGGGTGAACCACAGTATACCGGACGGAGTGGGACTGATTATAAAAACTGATATTGGAAATATCGTTCATTCTGGTGATTTTAAAATTGACCAGACTCCTATTGATGGTAGAATCACTGATTTTTTCAAAATAATTAAAGCAGGCGAGGAGGGGGTGCTGGCCTTGTTTTGCGATAGCACCAATGCCGAAGAATCAGGCTATACTTTACCGGAAAAAGATGTTGGTAAAACCCTGGTGGAAAAGTTTAACCAAGCAGATAAAAGAATAATAATTGCCACTTTTGCTTCTCATATCCACCGTATACAGCAAATCATGGATGTAGCCCAACAATTTGGCAAAAAGGTAGCCATATCCGGAAAGTCTATGCTTAAAACTATTAGGATATCTTCCGAGCTGGGCTATCTGAAAATCCCTGATAGAACTATTGTGCCTATAACTAAAATTGATGATTTACCGGTTAATGACATTGTTATTCTCTCCACAGGCAGCCAGGGTGAACCGCTGTCAGCATTAAATAAAATGGCTATGGGTGAGCATAAAAGGGTGCAAATCATGAATGGGGATATGGTAATAATTTCTGCTTCCCCCATACCTGGCAATGAAAAGGCAATATCTAATACTATAAACCGCCTTATAAAACAGGGAGCTGATGTATTTTATGAATCTATTGCCGGAGTTCATGTTTCCGGCCACGCGGCTCGAGAAGAAATAAAGATGCTGATAGGCCTGGTCAGGCCTAAGTATTTTATTCCCATACATGGTGAAGATAAGCATAAAACCCAAAATGCTAAAATTGCCATAGAGATGGGCATAAATGAGAAAAATGTAATTATGGCCCAAAATGGCTCCGTAATTAAAATGAATTCAAACTTATGCCGTATATCCAATTCTTTAAACCTAAAGACTATATATGTGGATGGAATAGGTAAGGGAAACATAGAGGATATGGTGTTAAAAGACAGGAGGCTACTATCCAGGGACGGAATAATATTAGCCCTGGCTGCGATAGATGAAAAGAATAGGAAATTGGTCAACCAACCTGAATTTGTGCTAAAAGGGGTAGTATATTTAGATAATTTTGATGATATCATGCAAGACTGTAAGGAATTGGTAACAGATGCCATACAAAGTGCTTTTGATGAAAATATAATCAATGCGGCCATGGTGGAAAGCTATGTAAATGATAGGCTGGAGAAATATATTTTTAAAAAAGTCAAAATCCGGCCTATAGTAACTACCAAAATTACTAGCATATAAAAATGACTGTAAATAAAAAAAAGTTAAAAAAGCCTAATCCCAGGCGTAATACAAAATCTAAACCAGTTAATTTGGTAAAAAGAAGAACTGAGATTTATGGCATTATTATAATTGCATTATCACTTTTACTGATTATAGGTTTGTTTGGCTTAGGATCAAGAGGAATAATAACTATTTCAGTTAATAACTTCCTATCTTACATTTTTGGGTTGGGCAAATATATAATTCCCTTCCTTCTATTATTATGGGGGATTAGTTTTTTTGTAAAAAAAATTAAATATTTGTCCCTTAGGTTTGGTTTAGGTTTTTTATTATTATTTTTATCCCTGCTGGGAATATTCAGCAGTACAGGACAACTGGAAAATATCTTTGATAAGGTTTTAATGTATTCCAGGGGAGGTATAGCCGGAGCTGGGATATTCTATGGCCTGGCAAAATTGGTAGGTCCTATAGGCTCATTAATCATATTGGCTGTATTAACTATTATAGCTCTGCTAATAATAACCAAGATTAGTTTAATAGAGGTATTTAAAAAGATTGCCAGGCTGGTAAAATTTGAAAAGCCTCCCAAGGTAGAGATTAATGTGCCTGACAACAGGCAGGAATTTAAACCAAAGCAGCCGAAACCCCAAAAAGCTGAGGAGGAAAAGCCCCCGGAAGTAATAGATTATTCAAAAACAGAAGAAAAAACAGAAGTAATAAAAGTAGATAAACGGGGACAGTTAGAAATGCCTTTGGTGGAAAGCGAGGAAGAAGATACGGATTACAGACTACCACCAGTCCATTTGCTCCAGAAATCAAAAACTGTGCACCCCAGACTTTATAAGCAAAATGTGAGGGAAAGGGCAGCTACCCTCAATCAGGTATTTAAAGATTTTAATCTGGCAGCTAAGGTTACCAGGGTAGTAAGGGGGCCATCAGTGACTTTGTATGAGCTTAGCCTGGCTCCGGGTGTTAAAGTTCAGAGGCTTCTAAGCTTGGAAGATGATTTCTGTGTTGCCATGGGATCACCTGATATAAGGTTTTTAACTCCTATTCCAGGTAAGGCAGCCATTGGCATAGAAGTTCCTAACCAGATTCGAAGTCTGGTTACCTTGGGAGATATCTATGATGAAGAAAAATTATCTGATGAACGCGCTCTGCTGGAAGTTCCTTTGGGTAAAAATTTATCTGGAGATGTAGTATCCATGGACATTAGAAGTATGCCTCATGTCTTGATAGGTGGAGCTACCAATTCCGGTAAAAGTTCTTGCATTAACAGTATTATCATTTCAATGCTGCTAAAAGTAAAACCCAGTCAGGTCAAGTTTATAATGATAGATCCCAAGATGGTGGAGTTAAATATCTATAATGGTATACCCCACCTGCTAACCCCCGTAGTAATCGAGCCCAAGAAAGCAGCTTCTGCCTTATCCTGGGCTACGGAAGAAATGGATAACCGGTTCAAAATATTATCTGAATATAATTTTAAATCACTAGAAGAATACAACAGCAGGGTTAAAAAAGAAATTATTGATGACTTAAAGCCTTTGCCCTATATAGTAATAATAATAGATGAGTTAGCAGACCTTATGATGATTTCAGCATCAGAGGTGGAGGAAAGTATTTGCCGCATCGCCCAGAAAGGAAGGGCAGTGGGAATACACCTAATAGTTGCCACACAAAAGCCTGTAGTTAAAATAATTACCGGCCTAATCCAGGGTAATATACCGGCGAGGATTGCCTTCAATGTAGCCAAGAATATAGATTCCAGGGTTATACTGGATCAAAGTGGTGCCGAGAAACTGATCGGCAAGGGGGATATGCTCTACAAATCCCCAACTTCCAGTACACCTTTAAGGCTGCAGGGAGCATTTGTCACTACAAAGGAAATTGAAACAGTTACCAATTATATAAAGAATATTAAAAAAGCAGAGTATAGCCGTGAACTGGTAGAAAAGATAAATACTCAGAAGAAAGTGGACATGGAAGAAGATGACCTGCTTTACGAAGCCCTTCAGGCAGTTGTTGATTTTGGCCATGCATCTGCTTCTCTTCTACAGAGAAAACTGAAATTAGGGTATTCTAGGGCTGCTAGAATTATTGACCAGCTGGAAGAAAAAGGCCTTATAAGCGGATATGATGGCAGTAAGCCCAGAGAGGTGCTTATAAGCAAGGAAGAACTGGAAAGGATTCTGGAAAACAGGGAGGGAATATAGTAGGTGGAATGCACCATTCTAAGCATAGGTACTGAACTAAGTTTAGGGTTGATTATAGATACAAATTCTCAATATATTGCGGATAAGCTGGCAGGCTTAGGTATAGAATGTAGCTACATACATATTGTAAGGGACAATGAGCTGGAAATAAGCAAGCTTCTTAAGCTTAGTTTAGATTTAAGTGATATTATAATAATAAATGGGGGCTTGGGTCCTACTGATGATGATGTAACCAGACAGGCAGTAGCCCGAAGCCTTAATCTTAAGCTAGCCAGGGACAAAGGCCTTGACTCTTCCAGTCTTAAATTTATACGAAGTGTTAGAACTGCAGAAATCAAGAAAAGACTGCTCAGGCAATCTTATGTACCTCAGGGGGCCATACCTTTTAAACCCAGAATAGGAAGCGCCTCAGGTTTTGGCTTAAATTATAAAGGGAAATGGATTTTTAGTATTCCGGGAGTACCTCGTGAAATGACTGATATGTTCAATGGTGATGTCATTCCTGCCCTAAAAAAAATCTTGGGCGGAAAACCTGAAAAAAATATAAGGAAAATAGTTTTGATGACTACCGATATCAGTGAAACTGAAATAGAAAGCAGGGCTAGGGATCTAATGGCAGAAGCTGCTGCAAAAAAAATTAGGATTGGAATTACTGCCAATCCAGGATTTATTAAAATAATATTGATCGGTAATGAACAACGCAGCCAGCATATGGAAAAACTGGTATCAAAATTTAAGGATAGGATAGGGTATCATGTTTATGGTTTGGATGATACTAGGATTGGATACCACTTGGCTCAAGCCATAAGAAAAAGCATTGATAAAGTTACAATCAGCACTGCTGAATCTATTACTGGCGGACTGATAGGTAGTATGATAACGGATATTGAGGGCAGTTCTGATTATTATTTGGGCGGTGTAATAGCCTATAGTAATAAAGCTAAAATAGAAAGGCTGGGAGTAGAAAAAGATTTAATTAGAAAAAAAGGCGCAGTAAGCAGTGAAGTATGCGTACAAATGGCTAAGGGAGCGATGGATAAATTTGGAAGCCATTATGGTTTAGCTGTTACTGGATATGCGGGGCCAGCTGGCGATAAGGGCCTGGTATATTGCGCGGTATGTGGTCCTGGGGACAATTGCCAGGTAACGGAGAAAAGGTTTATAGGAACCAGGGAGGATATTAAATTCAGGACAGCGCAATTTATTATCAATGAATTAAGAATAAAGGTATTGCAGGATGCCCAGAGAGGATAAAAGATTTTTTTTAGCAGTTGGCTTACCGCCGGATTTACAGAAAAGTATCTATAGAATAGGCCAAGAGTGCTTTGGAGAAAATAAAAACATAAAATTGGTACCACCGGATAATATACATATTACATTGAAATTTCTAGGTAATGTAGAAGTTGACAGGTTAATTGAAATAAACCGAATTATAGATCAGTCAATAAAAGGGATGGATTGCTTTTTAATTACCATGTCAAACTTTATAGGGGCTTTTCCTAATGCAATCAAAGCCAATGTATTGTTTATAGGGCTAAAGAAGGGTGCAGACCAGCTGAAAAATCTTTTTAAGGTCTTGGAAACAGGGTTTCAAAATGCAGGATTTAAAAAAGAAAATAAAGAATATATAGCCCATGCTACCTTGGCCAGGACCAGGCAGACCATGAATATAGCTGCCAGTATTAAAAACATAGTATTACCTGATTATCCTGCTTTTAAATGTGATAGAATTATATTGATGGAAAGCAGGCTGAATCCTGAAGGGGCAAAATATACAAAATTAAAAGAATTTTTTCTATAAACTGCTTTTTATTTAAAGTTAATAGTATTATTATGTAAATACATAAATAAATAAATATGTAGATTGGGGGATTATATATATGGACAGGGATAAAGTAATTGATAGCACATTATCACAAATAGAGAGGCAATACGGCAAAGGAACCATAATGCGTTTAGGCAACCACGGTCCTTTAGTAGCAGTACCTTCCATACCCACGGGAAGTATTGAGATAGACTTGGCTTTGGGAATTGGTGGGATTCCCAGGGGAAGGGTTACCGAAATATTTGGTCCCGAAGCCAGCGGAAAAACCACCCTGGCCCTTCATGTAATTGCTAATGCTCAAAGAGAAGGTGGAATTGCTGCTTTTATTGATGCCGAACATGCCTTGGATCCAATTTATGCTAGAAATTTAGGGGTAAATACTGAAGAATTACTTTTATCCCAGCCTGATAATGGGGAACAGGCTTTAGAGATTGCTGAAATACTTCTAAAAAGCGGGGCTTTAGATGTAATTGTTATTGACTCTGTAGCTGCCTTGGTGCCCAAGGCGGAACTTGAAGGCGAAATGGGTGACACCCAGGTAGGATTGCAGGCTAGACTTATGTCTAAGGCTTTAAGGAAGATAACAGGAGTGGTAAATAAAACTAAAACCTCTGTTGTTTTTATCAATCAACTAAGGGAGAAAATTGGAATATTATTTGGAAATCCTGAAGTTACACCAGGAGGTCGGGCATTGAAATTCTATGCTTCAGTAAGGTTGGATATTAGAAGGATTGACAGCATAAAGGATGGTACTACTGCCATTGGTAATAGAATCAGGGTAAAGGTGGTAAAAAATAAAATGGCCCCTCCCTTTAAAAGCGCTGAATTTGATCTAATGTATGGTAAAGGCATATCGAGGGAAGGTAGTATTTTGGATATGGGGGCGGAATTAGGGATAATAAACAGGAGTGGGTCCTGGTATTCATATGGAGATGAAAAGATAGGCCAGGGAAGAGAGAATGCCAAAGTATTCTTAATCCAGAATCCTAAAATTGCAGACAAGGTTGAAAAAGAAATAAGGAAAGAATGTAATTTTCCCGAAAAAGCTAATAGGGATCAGCCGGAAGAAAAAAAGGGTTAAAATTTGTTGACGTTTTGATTATAAAATATATAATAACCTAGTCAAAACATATAATAAGTTCTTTTGATAAAATAAATTTTAAATTGTTGACTTCTGTTTTTTGAATGTTATAATTTACTTCGCTTAACAAAACTGCTCTTTTAATTTTTTTGCTTCAATAAAGTTAGCAGATGTTTTTGTTGACAACGTACTTTTTATATGATATTTTTTTTCAGGCTGTTTGGAGCCTGTGTGTTCTTTGAGAACTAAATAGTGTAAGCTTTGGATATAACTTTTAATTACTTTTTGAACCAGTTAAATCTTCGGGTTTATTTGGTTTAAAATTATCTGAGAGTTTGATCCTGGCTC
>JAQVDY010000003.1:70000-127843 GCA_028698215.1 Actinomycetota bacterium
CAATCAAACTCAGAAATATCTGGTTCTCCTCGAAATAGCTTTAGGGTTAGCCTCGAGTGTTTGACTTTGGAGGTAGAGCACTGAATGGACTAGGGACCTTACAAGGTTACCAAATCCAATCAAACTCCGAATGCCAAAGTTTTTAGCTCGGGAGTCAGACTGCGAAGGATAAGCTCCGTAGTCGAAAGGGAAACAGCCCAGACCATCGGCTAAGGTCCCTAAATGTATGCTAAGTGGTAAAGGAAGTGAAATTACCCAGACAACCAGGATGTTTGCTTAGAAGCAGCAACCATTTAAAGAGTGCGTAACAGCTCACTGGTCAAGTGGTTTTGCGCCGATAATTCAACGGGGCTTAAGCATACTACCGAAGCCATGGACCCATTTATGGGTGGTAGAGGAGCGTTCTGTAAAGGCTGAAGCTCAACCGTGAGGTTGGGTGGACATTACAGAAGTGAGAATGCCGGTATGAGTAACGAAAGACAGGCGAGAAACCTGTCCGCCGAATATCTAAGGTTTCCTGGGCAAGGTTAATCCTCCCAGGGTTAGTCGAGACCTAAGCCGAGGCTGAAAAGCGTAGGCGATGGATAACAGGTTAATATTCCTGTACAACCAAATTTCGTTATCACCAATGGGGTGACGCAGGAAGGTAGGTCATCGCGGTTTGGTTGACTGCGTGTAAGCGTGTGGGACGCTAGCCAGGAAAATCCGGTTAGCATTAAGTCTGAGGCGTGATGCCGAGCCAGTAAATGGCGAAGTGATTGATCCTATGCTGCCAAGAAAAACCTCTAGGAAGTTATTTGGTTCTCGTACCAAAACCGACACAGGTAGATAAGTAGAGAATACTAAGGCGATCGAGATAACTCTCGTTAAGGAACTCGGCAAAATAACCCCGTAACTTAGGGATAAGGGGTACCATAGTAGCGTGAAGAAACTTGCTTTCGGAGCGCGACGTGGTTGCAATAGAAAGGCTCAAGCGACTGTTTACTAAAAACACAGGTCTCTGCTAAGTCGTAAGACGATGTATAGGGGCTGACGCCTGCCCGGTGCTGGAAGGTTACGAGGAGGGGTTAGGTTTCTTCGGAAACCGAAGCTCTGATTCTAAGCCCCAGTAAACGGCGGCCGTAACTATAACGGTCCTAAGGTAGCGAAATTCCTTGTCGGGTAAGTTCCGACCTGCACGAATGGCGTAACGATTTGAGCGCTGTCTCAACGAGGGACTCGGTGAAATTATAATATTGGTAAAGATACCAATTACCCACAGAAGGACGGAAAGACCCCGTGAACCTTTACTGTAACTTGATATTGGACTTTGGTATACCTTATGCAGGATAGGTAGGAGGCTTTGAAGCCAGGGCGCCAGCTCTGGTGGAGCCAACGGTGAGATACTACCTTTGGTATGCTAGAGTTCTAACCACGTACCGTGATCCGGGCGTGGGACAGTGGCAGGTAGGCAGTTTGACTGGGGCGGTCGCCTCCTAAAGAGTAACGGAGGCGTCCAAAGGTTCCCTCAGAGTGTTTGGCAATCACTCGTAGAGTATAAGGGCAAAAGGGAGCTTAACTGCAAGACTTACAAGTCAAGCAGGAACGAAAGTTGGGCCTAGTGATCCGGCGGCTCAGTGTGGAATGGCCGTCGCTCAACGGATAAAAGGTACTCCGGGGATAACAGGCTTATCTCCCCCAAGAGTCCATATCGACGGGGAGGTTTGGCACCTCGATGTCGGCTCATCGCATCCTGGGGCTGTAGCAGGTCCCAAGGGTTTGGCTGTTCGCCAATTAAAGCGGTACGCGAGCTGGGTTTAGAACGTCGTGAGACAGTTCGGTCCCTATCCTCTGTGGGCGCAGGAAAATTGCGGGAATTCGTCCCTAGTACGAGAGGACCGGGATGAGCAAACCTCTGGTGTGTCAGTTGTCCTGCCAAGGGCATGGCTGATTAGCCAAGTTTGTTATGGATAAGTACTGAAAGCATATAAGTACGAAGCCATTCCCAAGATTAGTTTTCCCATCCATTTGGAGTAAGACCCCATGAAGAATACATGGTTGATAGGCTGGATGTGTAAGCACAGCAATGTGTTTAGCTGACCAGTACTAATAGGTCGAGGACTTAATATTTTCTATAGAATGCTATGAAGTTTTGAGAGAATACTTTAAAAAGTTATTTAAGCTTACGGTGGCAATAGCGAAGGGGTAACACCTGTTCCCATCCCGAACACAGAAGTTAAGCCTTTCAGCGCCGATGGTACTGCACTGGAGACGGTGTGGGAGAGTAGGTAGCCGCCGTTTTTTTATGCCCATTATTTAACAAATTTAAAATATTTAAACTCTTCCTCCAGTCTTCTTTTAATAAGAACCCTGCTATATTTAAAAAAAATAAATAATTTTTCTAAATATTAAAAAATACGAAATAATTTGCAAAACTGAAATAAAAGTAAAAAAATAATAAATTATTACCTAAATTTTAAATATTTGTAATATTTACTATATATATTGTAAAATTTAAGATATAATTTTTAAAAATTGAATAATAACAAAAGGAAAACCATGAAATTAAAATTAGAAGAAATCAAATCCAAGTTAGATGAAAAAAATTTTAACAAACTGATTAAAATAGGTAACCCTTTCCTAATTGATTTCATAGTAAAATATGTAAAATTACTGAATCCTGACAGCATATTTGTAAACAGCGACACTGCTGAAGATCTTCAATATATAAGGGATAAAGCATTGGCTGACAGGGAAGAAAAAAAATTAGCATTAGAAGGGCATACTGTCCATTTTGATGGAATTAACGACCAGGCTAGGGATAAAAAAAGGACTAAATTCCTAATAGATGAAAACAGCGAGCTAACCAGTGAATATAATACCATTGACAAAAAAGAAGGCTCAGAAGAGCTGGATAGTTTGTTTAAAGACATTATGAGGGGCAGGGAATTAATAATTGGATTTTACAGTTTAGGGCCCAACAACTCTGTATTTTCAATTCCTGCTGTTCAATTAACTGATTCCAGTTATGTAGCGCATTCTGAAAACATATTGTATCGACCAGGTTACCAGGAATTTATAAAATCCGGACAGGCCGATAGGTTTTTTAAATTTGTACACTCAGAAGGAAAACTGGAGAACGCGGTTAGCGTAGATGTGGATAAAAGAAGGGTATATATAGATACACAGAATGAAATTGTGTATTCAGTTAACACCCAATATGGTGGAAATACAATAGGCTTAAAAAAACTAGCTATGCGGCTGGGTATTAAACGGGCATCACAGGAAGGATGGCTTACCGAGCATATGTTTATAAGTGGAATCCATGGTCCCCGGGATAGAGTAACCTATTTTATGGGAGCTTTTCCTTCTATGTGCGGCAAGACCTCTACTGCCATGATTCCTACAGAAACCATAATAGGCGATGACATAGCCTATATCAGGAAAGTAAATGGTAAAATAATGGCAGTAAATGTAGAAGAAGGCCTGTTTGGCATAATTAAAGACATTAATCCGGAAGACGATCCCATTATATGGGAAGTGCTGCATAGTCCCAACGAGACTATATTTTCCAATATTCTGGTAACTGAGGACCTTCAGACTTACTGGATCGGTAAACCGGTGGATGAGCCTTCAAAAGGTATAAATTTTGCGGGGCAGTGGTGGCCCGGTAAAAAGGATGAGAGCGGCAATGAAATAACTCCTTCCCATAAGAATGCTAGATTTACTACCAATTTGAGAAATCTTAAGAATTTGGATCCTAATTATAACAATCCTGAAGGGGTGCCTATAGGAGGAATAGTTTATGGTGGCCGTGATTCGGATACCAATGTACCGGTACTGGAAGCTTATGATTGGACGCATGGCATAGTTACAATTGGAGCATCACTGGAATCTGAGACTACAGCCGCAACCTTAGGCAAAACTGGGGTAAGAACTTTTAACCCCATGTCTAACATGGACTTTCTTTCTGTACCTATGGGAAGATATTTAGAGATGAATATTGGTTTTGGCCAAAATTTAAGCAATCCTCCTAAAATATTTGGAGTAAACTATTTTCTAAAGGACGATCAGGGAAATTATATCAGTTCTATTTTAGATAAAAGGGTATGGTTAAAATGGATGGAACTAAGGGTTCATGATGAAGTAGGGGCTATTGATATCGGTACCGGCTACATACCCAAATATGATGATTTACAAGAGTTATTTAAACAGGTTCTGGGTAAAGATTATTCACTTCAGGAGTATGAGCTCCAGTTTAGCTTAAGGGTAGTGCAAAACCTTTCCAAGATTGAAAGGATAACTGGCATCTACAATAAATCTGAAAGCAAAATACCTCCTGTGCTCTTTGACATACTAGAAAAACAAAAAAGAAAATTATTGGAAATGCAGCAGCAGTATGGTGATTGCATTAAGCCTGAACAGTTTTCTTAATAACTGTCAAGTTTATACATGACCAGTCCAGTGCAGGGTTTAGGATAGAAATAAGTTGATTTCTGGGGCATCAGGTATCCCTGCCTGGATAAGGTTTCTACCTCGCTAACACTAGGAGCATTGAGCAATATGCCCATATTGTATTTTCCCTTGTCCAGCTCTGATTTTAAATGCTGCCATGAATGGGTAAAATCAATGTTTTTAACCATGCTTTTTCCCAATCCCTGGTCCAATAATACATTATGCAATATATTTACATCCAAGTCCTGCCATAAATCATTTTTTAGAAGATTATTTTTGTAATCGGCTTCCAGCGTAAGGCCGTTGCCCATATAAATGAGAAAGGATTTGATTTGGTTGTTTTTCCTATCTACTAGAAATTGGTCTATTGAAAAACCATCATAAGTTTTTATTTTTATATTAAAATAAGGGCTTATTTTATCTATTATCTGCTCTATTTTTAAGGGTTTTTCAGTTTCTACCAATCTATAGGTAGGATAGATGGCAATATCTTTCTGGTAGCTGTTTACAAAAAGGGTTAAAATATATTCATGCCCTTGGCCTGGCCAGCCTTCCTGGTTGGCTTTCTGGCCATATATTCTTGAAGTTTCATAACGGTGATGCCCATCCGCTATCAAAACCTGTTTGGCAGCCATTAACTTAATTATTTTTTGAATTAAATCCGGCTGGCATAACTTCCATAGCCGAAATTCCAGGGTAGGGTCATAGCTGGGCTTAAACTTAAATTGTTCGGGGCAGCTGTCAGCGATCTTCTCAATAAAATTGGTCTGGTCCCGGTATATAGTGTACACCAGGCCAAAATTAGCCCGGGTACTTTCCAGAAGATTTAGGCGGTCTTGTTTAGCTTTAGGAAGGGTATTTTCATGCCTCAGCACTTTTTGGGTGCTATATTCTTCTATTTTATTTAGGCCTATAAAACCAATAATACGCTTTTTTTGACCACCTGTTTTAAATGATTCTTCTAATAAATAAAAACACCTCTGGGATTCAAACTGGAGTATGTCCTCTCTTATCCATTGATTTAAAGTAGTAGCAGCATACAGATACTTATCCGTTGCCGGGCTGCCTGCAGGCAATATAAGATTTATAATATTATAGGGAGAAATACTTCTAAGTAAGGTGTCTTGCTGTTCGGAAATAACATCATAGGGAGGAGATACTACCTGCGAAAGATGCTTAATTTTCAAATTATTGTAAGTTAATGCCTTGAATGGTAGAATTTCTACCACGGATATCCTTTCTTTTATCTTCCAAATTTGAATAAATATAAAATTGAATTAGAAATATGTCAATAAAAAATTAGTTGTTTGACATAGATAAAAATTTAGGTAGGATTGTAAATCAGAAATTTATTTATGGAGATTTTATGAAAGTAAATGTAGTTGAAAATGTTTTAGCCTATAACAAGGAACATGCTGAACAAAACAGGGATTTGTTTGCTAAAAACGGTGTTTTTGTGATAAATATTTTGTCCTCTCCAGGGGCAGGCAAAACTACTTTAATTATAGAAACATTAAAAAAACTGGAAAATGATTATGCCATTGGAGTGGTAGAAGGGGATATTTCTTCTACCCATGATGCTGAAAAAATAAAGAGATATACAGATGCTGTAGTACAAATTAACACTGGAGGCAGTTGCCACCTTAATGCTTCCATGGTAAAGAAGGCTTTGGAAAAACTGGACCTTGAAAAACTGGATATTTTATTTATAGAAAATGTTGGCAACTTGATATGTCCCGTAAATTTTGATTTGGGAGAAAATATTATGGCAGTGCTCTCTTCCGTAAATGAGGGAGATGATAAACCTGTAAAATATCCGCCGGTATTTGTCAAAAGCGGTTTAGTTTTGTTAAACAAGATAGATATGTTGGAAAATAGTGATTTTGACCTCGCTTTTTTCCAGGGTAAGGTGCGGAAGTTAAATCCTAAAGCTTCTCTAATTAACTTTTCCTGCAAAACCGGGGAAAATCTGGATAAATGGATAGATTGGCTAAAAACCAATAAGGACATTGGCTAGTTTTACTTTATTAATAATTTTGTTGTAAATGTTTTGTGTAAAATAGCATTCAAGCGAAAGGAGACTCTATGCTCTATAAGGTCTTAACCAAGAATGATTATGTACGGCTAGTAAAAGGGCTGATTGAGGATTACAAAATGATTGGACCCAAAAAGAAAGATAAAGCCGTTCATGATTTTGTCCATATCAAGGATATGGCAGAACTAGACACCAATTATACCCGGACTACTATACCTCCAGCTAAAAAGATACTTTTCCCCCCCAAAGAAAAACTGGTTGAATACGAGATCGGTAATGAAATTAAAATAAAGCCGGTTATTGAAAGCGAAGAAATGATATTATTTGGAGTAAATGCCTGGGATATTAATGGCATTAACTTTTTAGACCAGTTTTTCTCTACAGACTTTGTGGATGAAAATTATTGGGAAAAAAGAGAAAAAATTACAGTAATTGGCCTGGATATTGATCCTATTGAGACGAATTTTGCTTTGAGCATGAATGCAGAATATGCAACTGAAGGTTTTGATCTATACCTAACCGATTTAGGAGACAGGTATTTTACCAGGGTTGCTACTGCCAAAGGTAATCAGCTGTTAAATAGTTACACAGAAGCAAAAGAAGCTACCCAGAAGGACTTTAAAGATTTTGACAGCTATATGGATAACTACAGGTCAAAATTTACCAATAAGGTAGATATAAAAAGTTTTTATGACAACTTTGAACTTATCTATGATAATGAAGAATTTTGGAAAAAAGCAGCCAAGGATTGCTTAAGCTGCGGTTCATGCAACCTGGTATGCCCCACCTGTTTCTGTTTTAATGTGCAAGATGACCTGGAACTTAATTTAAAAAAAGGTGCTAAAACCAGGGAATGGGACTCCTGCATGATTCCGGAATACGGATTAGTTGCCGGCGGGCATAATTTCAGGCCTGACAAAGAAAACAGGCTCAAGCAAAGGTATCGATGTAAGCTTAAGACTTTTTATGATAAGTTCGGTCAGTACTCTTGTGTGGGTTGTGGAAGATGTATAGAAGCATGTTTGGCAAAAATAAATATAGCTGAAGACATTAACTCAGTTAAGAAAGAGGTGAATGTATAAATGACTACTCCAACCAGAGAAATAGATAAACTGGATCATCACCAGAAACTATATGAACCCTTTGTAGCAACAATTAGAAATATAAAAGAACTTTCTCCCACGGAAAAACAGTTTGATATCTATATTGATGACCCCCAGGTAAGAGAATCTTTTAATTTCTTGCCCGGTCAATTTGTAGAATTAACTATATTTGGTTTGGGAGAAGCACCATTTTCTATACCATCTTCTCCTAATAATAAAGACTATTTTGAATTATGTGTCAGGAATACGGGGAACGTATCCGGTGCCCTCCATAGAATGAAAGAAGGCGATAAAGTTGGTATTAGGGGTCCATTCGGGAATGGCACCTTTCCCTATGAAGATATGAAAGGCCATAATGTTATTATAATTGCTGGCGGTTTAGGTATGGCTCCGGTGAGGTCCCTTATTAAATACATTCTGGAAAACAGGTCAGACTATAAGAGGCTGGTAATAGTTTATGGTTCGGTAAGCCCTGAATATTTGCTTTACAGGCAAGAGTTGGAAGAATGGAAAAATAGGGATGATATAGAACTCTGTTTAACTGTTGATAACCCTGATCAATCTTGGGCAGGCGAAGTAGGGGTGTGCACAAACCTTATTCCCGGCATTGACTGCCCGGTAGATGATTCTTATGTAGTGGTATGCGGACCTCCAGTAATGTATAAATTCGTTATCAAAGAATTGGACATTAAATGCTTTAAGCCGGAAAACATTTTCCTGTCACTGGAGAGAAGGATGGAATGCGGGGTAGGTAAATGTAACCACTGCCATATTGGGGATAAACTAGCATGTGTAGATGGTCCCGTTTTTAGTTTATGGGAAATCAGGAATTTAAAGGAGGCTATATAATGAATAAGCCGAAGGTAGGAGTATTTGGATTTACTGGTTGCGGCGGATGCCAGCTGGAAATATTGAATCTGGAAGACCAGCTGCTGGATTTGGTGAGTGCAGTAGACATTGTTCATTTCCGAGAAGCCATAACCGAATACAGCGACAATTATGATATAGCATTAGTAGAAGGTTCTATTACCACCAAGCATGGAGTGGAAAGAATAGAAAAAATTGGCAGCATAGCCAAAATAATAGTAGCTGTAGGGGCTTGCGCCTGCACCGGAGGGCTAAACTGCTTGAAAAACCTTTACGGCCTGGAGAAAGCCAAAGACCTGGTGTATGGTGAAAAAAAAGATTGGATTGATTCTATTGAAGTTAAACCTATTGATGATTATGTCAAAGTAGATTATATGGTGAGGGGATGTCCTCCCAACCGGTTTGAAATAGTGGATGTAATAAGATCCTTACTGGTAGGAAGGAAACCGGAAATACCCAACTATCCAGTTTGTGTAGAGTGCAAGAGGAATGGAAACACCTGTCTTTATGATCTGGGTCTTACTTGTATGGGGCCGGTTACCAGGGCAGGGTGCGATGCCAGGTGTCCCGGCAATGGTTCAGGATGCGATGGTTGCAGAGGCCCCATTGATGATCCTAATGTAAATGCTCAAAAAGACATAATGGTGGAATATGGGTTGACAGTTGAGGATATAATGGAAGGCTTTAATCTATATAATGCATGTAAAAAGATTGAGCAAAAATAATGGAGGTTAAATAATTATGGCTAATACTTTTAGTATAGAAGAAGAAAACATTTCAAGGGTAGAAGGTCACGGTGATCTTGTGCTTAATGTAAAAGATAGAAGGATAGAGCAGCTGCAATTTAGGATACCTGAGTCACCACGGTTTTTTGAAGCCATGCTGGTAGGAAGAAAATGGGATGAGCCTTCACATATTACTTCAAGAATATGTGGTATTTGTTCTGTTGCTCATACTTATGCTTCCATCAAGGCTACTGAAGCTGCTTTTGGAGTGGTGCCTACCGATAAGATAACCAAGCTGAGAAAACTTATATTCCATCATGAGTGTGTGCAGAGTAATGCATTGCATGTTTATTTTTTAGCAGCTCCCGATTTCTTTGGGGTAGGCAGTGCCATATCTTTGGTAGATACCCATCCAGATGTAGTAAATATTGCTTTAAGGATTAAGAAAATGGCCAATGACATGGTTAGAATCATCGGCGGAAGGGCTGTACACCCTATTAGGACTGTGGTGGGCGGATTTACCAAACTTCCTACAGAGGAAGAAATGGTTAAGATGAAAGAAATGTTAAAATCCAGCTACGCCGACCTAGAGACTACCTTGCAGTTATTAAAAACCTTAAATCTACCTGATTTTGAAAGGGAAACTGAATATATCTCCATTAGCGATCCCTTAGATTATGCTTTATATGATGGTGATATTAAATCCAGTGACGGGTGGGTAATAAATGATCAGGATTACTTGACTAAAATAAATGAAAAGGTAGTTCAGCATTCTACCGGCAAGCATTGTTGGGCTTCCCGTGATTCCTATATGGTAGGGGCTTTGGCCAGGTTTAATAATAACTATGAACAGCTTTCTGACCGTGCCAAAGAATACGCCCAGGAATTAGGCCTTCAGGCTCCAAATTATAATACATTCATGAACAACATAGCACAATTTGTAGAGATAGTTCATAGCATAGATGACAGTATAAAACTTATTGATGAGCTAATGGAGGAAGGTATGGCTCAAGAGGAAGCCATGGTAGATATTAAGCCTAAAGCCAGTAGGGGAGTAGGGGTAGTCGAAGCGCCCAGGGGCCTGTTAATCCATGATTACACCTATGGTGATGATGGTAAAGTAACTAAAGCCAACCTTATAATACCCACCAATATGAATTATGCCAATGTAGAAAAAGATATGGAGGCTTTAGTGCCATCTATAATTGATAAAAGCGAAGATGAAATAAAACTGGCTTGTGAAATGCTGATCAGGGCTTATGATCCCTGTATTTCTTGCTCTACCCATTTTTTGAATGTAAAGCTAGTAAATAAATAAATTAAATCAGCTATGAATAAAAGTAATATTCCCAAAACCATTATCAGAGTTATTGGTTTTGGGAATATTTTTATGTCTGATGATGGTGTAGGAATAAAAGTACTGGAAACTTTACCCTCTTTACCCGGGAATGTAGAAGTTATAGATGGGGGCACTTCAGCAGCTGATTTAATCAATTATGCCAAACAATGTGGAAAAATAGTTATTATAGATGCAGTGGACGCTGGGCAGGAGCCTGGTGAAATTATAAGATTTGGGCTTAAGGAAATAGATCAGTTCTATAAAAATATTAGGAGCTATTCCCTGCATGATTTTGGCTTAGGCCAAGCTTTAGAGCTTATCCACCGGCTGCATTTAAAAACTGAAATAATAATAATAGGAATAAAACCGCTAAATGTAAGTTTTGGCCAGGAGCTTTCAGAAAGAGTAAAATCAAAAATAACTGAAATGGCAGAGATGGTCCTAGCAGAAATAAATGTTTAGACCTGTAATATATTACTGGTTGCTTTTTTATTTATACTTTCATATTCAGCCACCCGGCCAGGATACATATTTGTCCTAATTATTCCAATATTAAAAAGCAGCCATTATAGTCAAATTGATTAAAATAACCGATGCTAAAGCAGGCCTAGCAAATACGGGGCAACTGTTCCCCATACAGCATGTCCAGCATTCTGCGGGTACCTATTTCAGTATTTAGTATTACAGATCCTGGTCCTGAAGGGCCTACTTCGCCTATAATGGCGGCCTGCTTCCCATATTTGTGGTTTCTTATCGTATCCAGCACAACCTGGGCATCCATAGGATCTACAAATATAACCATCTTGCCCTCATTGGCTATATATAGCGGATCTAATCCTAAAAAATCACAGATGCCCCGTACTTCATCCCTGACCGGTATATTTTGATTATGGATATTAATGATATGGCCGGAAGCTTGGGCTATTTCCAGCAATACTGTAGCCAAACCACCCCGGGTAGCATCACGGAAAGCATGTATTTTTTTTGTTTTAGACATTACAGCGGAAACCAAAGAGCTTAAGGGCGCACAATCACTTACAATATTTGATTGGAAGTTAAATTCCTTTCTTTGGCTGAGGATAGATATTCCGTGATCTCCAATGGGGCCATTAATAATTATTTTATCTCCTGTTTTTACTTCAGAGGGTGACAGCAGGCTATTGTGTTTGATTAGGCCTAAGCCAGAAGTGTTTATAAATATTTTATCTGCGCTTCCTTTTTCCACCACTTTAGTATCACCGGTGATGATACTGGTTTTTGCTTCGAGAAGGGTTTCCCTCATAGAAGCTAGTATTTTTTTTAAATGGCTTACAGGAAAGCCTTCTTCCAATATAAGGGAAAAGCTTAAACCTATAGGAACACACCCTGAAGTAGCCAGGTCATTTATGGTACCGCATATAGCCAGTTTGCCTATATTTCCTCCCGGAAAAAATATTGGATTTACTACAAAACTGTCCGTAGTAAAAGCTATCCGGGATCCAGGCGCCTTAATTACAGCACTGTCCTCCAAGCGGTTAAGCAAATCATTTCCCAAGTATTCTAATATGAGGTTATGAATCAGCTGATTGCTTTTTAAACCCCCATCCCCATGAGATAACTGAATATTTACATCTTTAAAATTTTGATCTTTAATAGCTATATCCTTTCTGGGTTTAGTCTTTCGTACCTATAATATGCAGCACAGGACCCTTCGCTGGAAACCATACAGGGGCCGATAGGGTTTTGGGGAGTACATGGCTGGCCGAAAAGGCGGCACTGGTTTGGTTTCAATAATCCTTTCAATACCTCCCCGCAAACGCACCCTGGATGAGGCCTGGGTTTAATCTCAGGTACCGGAAATCTTAACCTGGCATTAAACCTCTGGTATTCAGGCTTTAGTTCCAGACCACTACAGGGCATATTTCCCAACCCTCTCCACAAGCAGTCCACAGGCTGGAATACATCGTATATATTATCGATGGCTACTCTGTTGCCTTCCGGTTTCACAACTGTCTTATATTGTATTTCTACGCTGGGCTTACCCTGATATATCTGCCTTAATATCATAGCAATGGATAGCAGTATGTCAGTGGGTTCAAAACCGCTAACTACACAGGGTATACCATATTCTAAAGGTATAAAATGGTAAGGTCTGGACCCAATTATAGCGGATACGTGCCCGGGACAGAGAAAGCCGTCAATCTTTACCTGTTTGTCTTTTACCAGCAGCTCTAATGCAGGCGGGACCAATTTATGGGTTGAGAATATAAAGAAATTTCTGACCTGGTTTTCTTCTGCCCTTTTTATAACAATAGAGGATAGGGGGGTAGTGGTTTCAAAGCCAATAGCAATAAACAATACCGATTGGTCTGGATTATGGATAGCAAAGTTTAAAGCGTCAAGAGGTGAGTAGCATACAGTAATTTTTTTGCCCCTGGATTTTTGTTCAAGCAAGCTGGAGGAGGAGCCTGGTACCCGTATCATATCTCCAAAGGTAAACAGGTTAAGGTCGTAATTATTGATAATTTCCAGTATTAAATCAATATCATAGGCAGAAGTAACGCAAACTGGGCAACCAGGCCCGCTGATCAAATTAATATTTGGGGGCAAAAGCTGCCTTAATCCATACCTTGAGATAGCCATAGTATGGGTGCCGCATACTTCCATTATGTTTAATGGTTGTCCAGTATTATATTTTTTTAACCATTTCTTTCCTAATTCAAAAAGATCACTCACTAGAGAATTCCTCCCAATAACCCTGGGTAGCCAAGGCATCGTCCTCTTCTACTATTTGAATAGCAAAACCAGCATGGACCAATACATAATCTCCTGTCTTTGCTTCAGGAACCAGGGTAATATCAACAATTTTGGTTACCCCCAAGGCTTCTATTTGTGCAGAATTACCATCTATATTTATAACTTTTGCAGGAATGGCTAAACACATCTGTTACTCCTTTCTAGTTCCAGGGCTGCCATATAGGCTTGCCCCAATGAGATACCCCCATCATTTACTGGTGCTTTGTAATTAGAAAAAACCTCAAATCCCTGCTTACTTAATTTTGAAAGTGTATTTTTAAGCAGCAAGGTATTCTGGAAAACTCCACCGCTTAAAGCAACCTGGAATATATTGTATTTATCCTGGGCTATTTTGCAAATGTCTAATATGGCCGATGCCAATGTATTATGGAATTTGGCTGATATTATACTTGCCGGTACTTTATTTTTGATATCCTCCAGGATCTGCTCCAAAATAGCCATATCGTCCATACAGAAGTGGTCAATATGACTCCTATATTCTTGAGTACAGCGTAAATCAGCTATTGATTCCAAATGTATAGCTGCTTGGCCTTCATAGCTAATGGTAGAAGTTAAATTAAGAATGGAGCTAACCGCATCAAAGAACCTGCCCATACTGGTAGTGGCAGGACTGTTAAATTTAATCTCCAGCTGGTGTTTTAAAATTTCTATTTCATTTTTTCCTATAAGCTTTATAAAATGGGGGCAATTATCATATATATATTCACTAAATTGCTGCTTCCTATTTTGTTTCCTATAAATTTCAAGGAGGTAGCTAATAGCCATACGGTAAGGATTTCTAATAGCAGCTTCGCCTCCAGGGATTAACTTCTCTGAAAGATTCCCTAAACGGGTAATTTGTTTTTCCTTTAATAGTAATATTTCGCTACCCCAAATTTTTTCATCCAGGCCCAACCCTGTTCCATCCCAGGTGATACCCAGCACATCCCCCTGCAGATTATTTTCAGCAATGACACTAGCCATATGGGCTTGATGGTGTTGGATTCCCATAGTGGGGATACCCAGGTGCTGGGCAAATTTAGAGGAGGTATAGCCAGGATGAAGGTCATGGGCTACCAGGTCAAACTCTGTAACATTAAACAGCCTTTTGTAAACCTCTAGTGTTTCTTTGAAAAAAGCAAAACTGTCTGCATCATCCAATTCTCCCAAATGCTGGGAAATTATGGCATAATTCCTGGTAAGTACGCAAAAAGTGTTCTTTTCCTGGGCTCCCACAGCTAATATGCATTTGTCCCCAATATCCAAACCAATTTTAATAGGGTAGGGGGAAAACCCCCTGGCTCTCCTGATAATCATCTGGTTTTTGTTTATTTCCTTTACTACTGAATCATCATAGCGCGAATATATATCCCGGTCATGCAACAGGAAATAACCGGCAATAGGACTTAGCTTTTCCAGCGCTTCTTGATTATCTTTAGCAATAGGCTCTTCACTGTTATTTCCACTGGTCATTACCAAGGGAAAATCTATTAAATTGAATAATAGATGGTGGATGGGGGTATAGGGAAGCATGATCCCATCCATACGGTTATAAAAAGATATTCCTTCTGCCAAAAAATTTTTATTCTTTTTATTCAATAATACTATGGGGGCAGAGGGGGAAGTAAGCATTTTAATCTCTGCCTGGCTAACTGTAAAATTCTTTTTTACTGTTTCTATATTCCTGACCATTACAGCCAATGGTTTATGGGGTCTGTTTTTTTTGTTTCTTAATTTTATAACTGCTTCAGGGTTGGTGGCATCCACCGCCAGCTGGAAACCACCAAGGCTCTTTAAGGCTATAATATGTCCCTGTTTAAGCTTTCTGGCTGCCGCTTCTAAAGGGCCAGTGCTGCTTATAAGGTTATTCTTATTATCTACAAGCCATAGTTTGGGACCGCATTTATGGCAGGCATTTGGCTGGGCATGAAATCTTCGGTCAAACGGGTTTTGGTATTCCAATTGGCAGTCTTTGCACATTTCAAACTTTTTCATGGTAGTCTGGTAACGATCGTAGGGAAAACTTTCCATTATAGTAAACCGCGGTCCGCAGTTGGTGCAATTGGTAAAAGGATAACCGTATCTTCTACCAAAGCTGCTGTTGTTAATATCAGAAATACAATCCTGGCAAGTAGCCAGATCTGGGGATACTAGCTGAAAACGGTTCTGGCTCTTTTTGCTTTTGGTAATGCTAAAATTATTGAAACTCCTATACGGTACCTGTTCAAAAACAATCCTTTCTATATAAGCTGCAGAAGGCCTGTCCTTATTGATTTTATCCATAAACGCAGCCAGGGTCTTTTTTGAGGTAGTATTTATTACAATATCTACTGCTTCTGTAGTGTTGGTTACCATACCCTTTAACTTAAATCTAGAGGCCAGGTTAAAGATAAAGGGCCTGAAGCCTACTCCTTGTACGATACCAGTAACCTTTATGCTATATGTTTTTTCTTTTTTTATTAATTCTTTGTTCATGCAAGGTTATAAGATAATAAAAAATAATTATTTTAGCAAACCGAAATTAAAAACCTAATTTTTTATTATTTCATATTGATTATATCTATATGATATAATTATCAAAAATAATAATTAGTAAATGGTGATAGCAATGATGAGCAAAAAAGTAATGCACTCTTTCAAGATAGAGCAAGAATTAATAGATAGGGCTAAACAGGAAGCCAAAAGGCAATCTATGGCTACTTCAGTATTTATTAGGCAAGCTATATTAGAAAAACTGGAAAGTAAGTCTAAAATAGAAGAGTTGGAAAGAAGAATAGAATCCTTGGAAAAAAGTTCCAACAAATAGGAAATGCCATAACTTTATATTTATCCCTGCTGATTTAAATATTCATCCTGAATTGTTAGCCATAGCCAGATAAAACTTATAAGGATAAACTAGTTTTCTTCGGTTTCCTGTTCCTGGTCTTCTTCTGACAGGTCTCCTGCATCAATTAAGACCATATTGCCTAGGGTAAATACATTATTGAAATCAAATTGATTGGAAGAAGAGATTACCAATTCTGTAGACTCAAGATTATCAGTGTCCAGTATAGAAACGGTGAACCCCAGGATATCTTCATCAGTGGGAGTATAATTGGTAAAATTATACCAGGGAATACTGGCTTCAATTAAATACCCGCCGGCTAACCTAGCTGAAGCTATCTGTGTCTGTTGGGGAGCAGCATTGGTGGGCCATTTCATAAAGGCCTCAGGTCTTAACTGCCCAAAATTCCCAGGAGAGAATTCTATTTGGTAATCATCATTATTTAAAAACTGGGTTTGAAGATCACCTTCTAAGTCTGTATCTAATACTATAACTACGCTATCTCCATTGGTTAATTGGTCACCAGAATAATTCTGGCTAAACACATCATCTATTATCTGTATGACAAAATAGAAATTATCATCATCCCAGCAGCTGGAAAAAGTTCCGCTTATGTCAGTATGACTGGTATAATTCTCTTTTTTAATAGTAGGCACAAAATTGGAAAATTTTTCATATATCTCCCATTCTTCAATACTGGCATCTATTACCGGGGGAGTATAACATTTATAGGCGAATATGGGTTTACCGCTGGCATCATTCTGTCTTCGATACTGGCTGTTAGCCAGTATCCTGGTCTTCTTTTCTTCTATATCCTCGCTTATGATCATTTCTTCATCTTGGCTTTGCTGGTAGTTAACTGAAAAAGTAACTTGTTTGGAAATAGCTACAGTTTGGTCTTGTTCGTCGGCTACCTGTACCAGCAGCTGATATTCTCCTCCTCTCTGGGGGTTCCAGTTAAACTCGTAAGGGGGAGAGGCAAATGTTTTTATAATCTGGTCGTTAATTAAAACGTGTACCTTGAAATTTTTATTTTCTACCTGCTTAGCCCTTACCTCTATGGGAACTGTTTCGTTTTGATTAATAAAATCAAAAATATCACCATCATTAGGGGTAGCTAAAAATAGTTCATAGCTTTCCTCAGCGGTTTCCTCAGCCGGCATTTCTCCGCTAAACAGGCTTAGGTCTAAGGTACTGTTAACCACTAAAAATATCAAAATGGCTATACCAGCAACCAAAGCAAAGATAATAAAGGGGAACCTATCTAAAAAAGGTATAAGTTTCCTATATCTATTTTTCATCCTTTTGTTTGTGTTCTTCAATTAATTTTTCAGCAATATGTGATGGTAATTCTTCGTAACGGGCAAATTCCTGGCTAAAGAATCCCCGCCCCTGGGATATGGAAGTTAAATCTACTGCATAATTAAAAGTTTCTGATTGGGGAACATAAGCCCTTATTAATTGAGTGTGATTTTCGTTAGGAGTCATATTAATAATTTTACCCCTTTTGGAATTAATATCTCCTATTATATCACCCATGTATTCTTCTGGCACTATAATCTCAAGTTCCATTATTGGTTCCAATATACAAGGGGAGGCCTGCTCCATACCTTTTTTAAAAGCCATGGAAGCTGCAATTTTAAAGGCCATTTCAGATGAATCCACACTATGGTAGGAACCGTCGTAAAGATTAACATGTATATCTACCACTGGATAGCCTGCTAAAATTCCACTCTGCAATGCTTCCTTGATGCCTTTTTCTACTCCCGGTATATAGCCTTTGGGTATGGCACCTCCAAATATGGTATCTTCAAACTTAAATCCTTCTCCCCGGGGCAAGGGTTTAAGTTCAATAAACACATGTCCATACTGACCCCTACCACCAGATTGTTTTTTGTATTTATATTCTGATTTGGCTTCTTTTTTAATAGTTTCCTTATAGGCCACTTCAGGGGTATGCATTTCTACCCCAATCTCAAATTTTTTCTGCAGGCTTTCTTTCACTACGTTAAGGTGCACATCTCCCATGCCCCATATTATGTTTTGATGCACTTCGGTGTCCAATTCCTGCCTTAAGGTAGGGTCCTCTTCAATAAGTCTGCTGATTCCATTATTAATTTTTTCTTCGTCTCCCTTGGTTATGGGAACCACTGTTTTAGGCAGGGTAGGGTTGGGATATTTTACTTTTGGAAGCTGCAATTGGTTATCTTCAGTGGAAATAGTATCATCATTAGAAATTTCAATTACCTTGGATACCGCTACAATATCGCCACAATCAGCATGTTCTAATTCGTTTTGTTCTTTGCCTTGCAGGCTAAACAGGTTTGCAAACTTAAAAGATTTCTTTATCCCTGACACAAAATAATTATTGTTAATGTCTATTTTCCCGGAAAATACCCTGAAAACTGAGAGTTTTCCTATATAGGGGTCGGCCATGGTTTTAAATACATAAGCACAAGTTGGCCCATCAGGAGAAGGCGCAATATTTATTTCTGAATCATCGCTTAACTTTTTGGCAGTAAGCGATTTGCGCTCCAAGGGCGAAGGAAGCAACTCATTTATATAGTCCATTATTAGGTCTACTCCAAAATTCTTACCAGAAGATACTGCAAATACCGGTACCACTTTTCCTTCTACTACTGCTTTTTTAAAATTACTGGCAATAAGTTTTTCATCGATTTTTTCGCCTTCTAAGTATTTGTTTAAAAGCTCATCATCGGTTTCTATTATGGACTCTACCAGTTGGCTGTTTTGGTCTTCTATTTCATCCTTTAGGGAATCTGCAATATTAGAAGGCTGGCCTTTAAAGTCTCCTGGCTTGTATTGGAAGGCTTGGTTTTTTAACAGGTCTATCACTGTATTGAAATTTTCTCCCACTCCAGCCGGTATAGTGATGGGAACTAAATTAAGCCCGTAGCTGGTTTTTAGCTCTTCTACTGTTTTTAAGAAATCTATGTTTTCCTGATCCAGCTTATTTATAATACAAAAAGCAGGTAATTCTTCCTGCTTTATCATCCTGATTATTCTTTCGGTAGCTGCCTGCGTGCTTGACTTGGGGTCAACCAACAGCAAAGCGGCATCTATTACTTTAAGGGCAGAAAAAGCCTGTCCGATAAAATCGATATAACCGGGGGTATCAATAAAGTTTATTTGAAAATTCTTCCAGGCATAATTTAATACGCTGGAATGTATGCTGAATCCTTTATTGGTTTCCAGAGCATCGTAATCAGAGACAGTATTCTTACTCTCCACTTTCCCTAAACGATTTATTACTCCCGCATTATACAAAAAACATTCTGCCAAAGAAGTTTTACCGGTGTTATTCCCAGATACCAGCCCAATAACCTTTTTCTTGTCCGCGCTTATTTTGCTCATTAATTTCCTCCAAGTTAATCGTTACTGTAAACAGCTTAAATCATAGGAAAAAATATACCATAAAAACCCTATTGTGTAAAAGAGGTTTGAGCAGGTCCATGCAGGTTAACTGCTTTGGCAGGCTGGCTTCCGCTCTATATTTAAGATTAAGCTAATATGTTATAATTTTTTAAAAAATAAAATACAGGAGGAACTGATGTTACCAGGAATAATAATATTGATAGTAGTATTAGTATTGATAGCCTTAGTAGTTATAGGAGTAGGGGTAGGTTATTATAATTCTATTGTTTCTATTAGAAACCGGGTAGATAATGCCTGGCATCAAATTGATGTACAGCTGCGGAAAAGGTATGATTTAATACCCAATCTGGTAGAAACGGTAAAGGGTTATGCCGCCCACGAGAAAGAGACTCTGCAGCAGGTAATAGAAGCCAGGAATGCCGGTATGAATGCACAGTCCATAAAAGAGCATTCTGAAGCTGAAAACCAGATAACAGGAACTCTTAAATCCTTGTTTGCATTATCAGAAAGATATCCCAACCTAAAGGCAGACCAGCATTTTTCCAGATTAATGGAACAGTTAAATGGCATTGAGAGCAATATTGCATATGCCCGGCAGTTTTTCAATGATACCGTAATGAAATTTAATACCAGAATAGAAACTTTCCCCGGTAATATATTTGCCAGGATTTTTAACTTTAAATCTAAAGATTATTTTGAGATTGAAGAAGAAGCTGCCAGAGGGCCGGTAAAAGTTGAATTCTAAATAAGGAGTATTTAGAAATTGTATGAGCAAATAAGCAAAAACAGGGTTAAAACCTATTTCATAATAGCCTTTTTTTTAATATTTATAGGCGCTATAGGCTATTTCATAGGAATTTATATCGATTACAGGTATCAGGTCAGCGACAATTTTTCCATTTTAATTATGCTATTTGCATTAATAATTGCGGTCATTACCAGTTTTGCAAGTTATTATAATAGTGATAAAATTGTTTTGGGCTTAACCAGGGCAAAACCGGTTACCCGAGATGAAGACCCCAGGGTTTATTTTATAGTTGAAGGTTTGTCTATTGCAGCCGGTATTCCCATGCCCAGGATATATGTAATAGAGGACAATGCCCTCAATGCTTTTGCCACTGGCCGAAACCCTGAAAAGGGAGTAATAGTATTTACCCGGGGATTAATTGATAATTTAAATGACCAGGAGTTAAAGGGAGTTGCGGCTCATGAGCTGTCACATATAAAAAATTATGATATACTCCTGGGAACCATAATAGTGGTTCTGGTGGGGATGATTACCATTATCAGTAATATTCTGCTCAGAAGTTTCTTTTTTGGCGGAAGAAGGAGAAGCAGCAGAAGTTCAGGAGGCGTTCTTTCCCTGGTGCTGTTAATAATAGGAGTTATCCTGATATTGCTTTCACCATTAATTGCTACTATTATTAGGCTGGCTATAAGCAGGAACAGAGAATTTTTAGCCGATTCCAGCGGGGCCTTGATTACCAGGTATCCCGCCGGATTAGCTAGTGCATTAAAAAAAATTAGTGCACAAAGCGAAGTAAAAACGGCTAATAATGCCACTGCTCACCTGTTTATATCTAATCCGGTGGGTAAAAAGACAGCTGGAATTTTAAAAAATTTATTTAATACTCATCCTCCAGTAGAGGAGAGAATAAAAAGGTTAGAACAAATGTCCCTGGGAATAGGGCTATAAACTTAGGAGGTGCTTCCAATAATGGAAAAAGGAACTATTAAAGTGAAAGCAGGCCTGGCTGAAATGCTCAAGGGTGGCGTCATTATGGATGTTACTACTGTTGAGCAGGCAAAAATTGCTGAAGAAGCAGGTGCAGTATCTGTAATGGCATTGGAGAAAATTCCTGCAGATATTAGAGCTGCTGGCGGGGTAGCCAGGATGACTGATCCTGAAATAATTTTAAAAATAATGGATGCGGTATCCATCCCGGTTATGGCTAAAGCTAGAATTGGCCATTTCGGAGAAGCCCAGATACTTGAGTCTATCGGCATAGATTATATTGATGAAAGTGAAGTCCTGACTCCTGCTGATGACCGGAACCATATTAATAAATGGAATTTCAAAGTACCTTTTGTGTGTGGTGCTAATAATTTAGGTGAAGCTCTGAGAAGAATAGCTGAAGGTGCAGCTATGATTAGAACTAAAGGCGAAGCTGGCACTGGGGATGTTTTACATGCGGTAAAACATTTAAGGGCAATACTGGGGGAAATTAACCGGGTAGCCGGTTTACCCCAAGACGAGCTTATGACCTTGGCCAAGGAAATGGGGTCCCCCTATGATTTATTACTATATGTTCATGAAAACCGAAAACTTCCTGTAGTCAATTTTTCAGCAGGGGGAATATCTACGCCTGCAGATGCTGCTATGATTATGCAGCTGGGTGCAGATGGGTTATTTGTAGGCTCTGGGATATTTAAATCGGAAAATCCTATGAAGATGGCCCAGGCCATAGTGGAAGCCACTACCCATTACAGGGATCCTGATGTCTTAGCAAGGGTGTCCAAGGGCTTGGGCAGCGCTATGCATGGTATAGCCACTGCTTCTATCCAGAAAGACGATATGCTTTCAATCAGAGGATGGTAAGATGAAACCTGTGGTTGGTGTGCTTGCCCTACAGGGCGCTTTTAGGGAGCATATTAAATCCATAGAAGCTAATGGCGGTATTGCTTTTGAACTTAGATGGCCGGAACAATTAGATAGGGCAGATGGTCTTATTATACCTGGCGGTGAAAGTACTACCATCAACAAGCTGCTTAACCGCTACCAGTTTAAACCCAGCCTGGATGCCTTTTATGGGATAGGAAAACCAATATTTGGTACTTGTGCAGGGATGATATTGCTGGCCAGGCAGGTGGTAAACGAGCAGTTTGGCTTAAATTATATTGATTTAGCGGTACAGAGGAATGCTTATGGAAGACAAATAGAAAGTTTTGAGCAATATATTGAGCTAGATTTGGACCATAATATGGGCCATGATCCATTTAAGGCCATTTTTATCAGGGCACCCAGGATAATTGAGGTGGGCCCAGAAGTAAAAATTCTAGCTAAAATAAATAATAATGTAATTATGGCCCAGGAAAAGAATGTTTTAGTTAGCGCTTTTCACCCCGAGCTGGGTACAGACAATAGGGTTCATAATTATTTTTTGGATATGATTAAAAATAATAAGAGGGAGATACAGCATGTCAGGTCATTCTAAATGGCATTCAATAAAGCATAAAAAAGCCAAAGAAGACGCGAAAAGGGGTAATATGTTCGGCAAACTGAGCCGGATGATTACGGTAGCAGCCAGGGAAGGCGGAAGCGGAGATCCCAAGGACAATATAGCTCTGGCTAATGCACTAGCTAAAGCCAAGGAATATAATATGCCCCAGGATAATATAGATAGAGCCATAAAGAGGGGTACCGGTGAAATTGAAGGTGTAAATTACGAAACAGTTATATATGAAGGTTATGGCCCTGGCGGTATAGCGGTATTGGTGGAAGTAATGACTGAGAATAAGAACAGGACCGCAGCAGATGTCAGAAATATTTTCAATAAGCATAATGGTAACTTAGGTGAGAGTGGAAGCGTGAGCTGGCAATTTGAAAGAATGGGCCTTATTATTGTGGAGAAAAGTGAAATAGGAGATGAAGATGAATTTATGCTGAATGCTATAGATGCGGGAGCGGAAGACATAGAGGATGAAGATGATGCCCTGGTAATAAAGGTAGATCCGCAACAGTTTATGGCAGTTAGGGGATATTTGGAAAATAAGGGGATTAATATTAAATCCAGTGAAATAGGCATGATTCCTAAAAATACAATAGAATTGTCCAAGGAGGAAGCTGGTAAAGCATTGAAACTGGTAAATACTCTGGACGAGCATGATGATGTACAGAATGTTACTTCTAATTTAGATATTCCAGATGAAATTTTAAATGAAATTGAATCTGAATAATGGCTATCAGTGCACTTAGAATTTTGGGCATAGACCCTGGATTAGAGACCACAGGCATAAGTGTTTTGGAGGTTCAGTCCAATAAAATGGAACCTCTTTATTGCAGCTGTATCATTACCAGCAATACACAAACAATTGAATTGAGGTTAAAAAAGATTTATGAGTCAATAATCGAAATAATCGGGGATTATAAACCCGAATGCCTGGCTATTGAAGAAATCTTTTTTAGCGTTAATGCCAAGTCGGCCATCAAGGTGGGGCAGGCCAGGGGGGTATCTATTTTGGCAGCCAGCATAAACCATATGGAAATCTTTGAATATACGCCTTTACAGATTAAGCAGGCTTTAGTAGGGTATGGTCGAGCTACCAAGCAGCAAATAAAATTTATGCTAAAAAATATATTACATAAACCAGAAAGCTATTTTCCCAAGCAAGATGATGCCTGGGATGCCATGGCTGTTTGTATATGCCATGCCAACAGCTATAAATTTAATCATAGAATTAAAAAACAAGGCTGATGATTTCTAAATTATATGGAAAAATTATAGAAAAGTATCCATCCCATATTATAGTAAAGACCGGCGGAATAGGGTTTGAGGTGTTAATATCAGCTAAAACCTATGAAAAACTGCCCGATAAGGGCCAGGATATAGAGCTTGATATTTATACCCAAGTAAGGGAGGATGCCATAAATCTGGTCGGATTTAATTCTGCCGACGAGAAACAGGTTTTTTTAAAACTACTGGAAGTAAGCGGGGTCTCCACCAAGATAGCTTTAAGCTCTTTTTCCATTTACTCTTCCCAAGAACTTAAGGATATCATAAGCAGCAAGAATGTGGAGCTTTTAAAAAGAATACCCGGTGTAGGCAAAAAATTGGCAGAAAGAATTTTATTGGAATTGAGTGAAAAGTTTGGAACGGATTTCCAGGCTACTGTCCGTGTAGCCGGGGATCAGCGGCTGGAAGAAGTAAGACAAGCTTTAAGGTCGCTGGGCTATAACCCCCATGAAGTTGAGAAGGCTATTAAGAATATTGACATAAAAGATATTGATAGCAAAAAGACCGAGGATATCTTAAGATTGGCACTAAAGGAGGTTTAGGCTATCAACCAGGATAAAAAAGAAAGTGATGTAAACCCAGAACCGGGCATTGAAGATGTAGAGTTGGATAAGAGCCTGCGCCCCCGGTATACTGGAGATTTTATAGGCCAAAAAAAGATAGTAGATAACCTGCTGGTGTTTATAGGGTCAGCTAAAAAAAGAAAGAGGCCCTTAGACCATGTAATTTTATCTGGTCCCCCTGGATTAGGTAAGACCTGCCTGGCCGAAATAATTGCTAATGAATTAGGAGTAAATTTCAGGGTTACTTCGGGACCCGCCATAGAAAGGCCGGGTGACTTGGCTGCAATTTTGACCAATCTTGAAAATTTTGATGTTTTATTTATAGATGAAATTCACCGGTTAAACCGAACAGTAGAAGAAATACTTTATCCGGCTATGGAAGACTACAAATTGGATATAATCATTGGTAAAGGGCCTTCAGCCAGGTCAATACGTATTGATATTGCACCTTTCACCATAATAGGTGCCACCACCAGGATTGGTTTGGTAGCCTCTCCTTTAAGGGATAGGTTTGGGGTAAACTTGAGACTGGATTATTATGATGAGGAAAGCCTGGTGCATATTATTAAACGTTCTGCTAAAATACTGGGCCTTAACATCAGTGATTCAGGAGCAGAGGCAATTGCCAGCCGGAGCAGGGGAACTCCAAGGATAGCCAACCGTCTGCTTAAAAGAGTAAGGGATTATGCCCTGGTCTATGGCCAGGAAAATATTGACCATGAGCTGGCCCGCAAAGCATTGGTAAAACTGGAAATAGATAAATTAGGCCTGGATATTATCGATAAAAAGATACTAAACACTATTATTTTTAAATTTAGCGGAGGGCCGGTAGGGGTAGGTACCATTGCCGCTTCTATAGGAGAAGAAGTAAACACTGTTGAAGATGTATATGAGCCTTATCTTTTACAGCTTGGTTTTATTAAAAGGACCGCCAAGGGAAGGGTAGCCACCAGGTTAGCTTATAAGCATTTTGGAATAAATAAAGATGAAAACCCAAGCCTGTTTTAGTTATGGATACAAGTAAGTTTTCATATCATTTGCCTTCTAACTATATTGCCCAAGAGCCTTTACCTAAAAGAGACCAGGCAAAACTAATGCTTTTAGACAGAGATAAAAAAGACATAATGCATGACTTTTTTTTTAATGTGGGAAAGTACCTTAAAGCTAATGATTGTTTAATCCTAAATGAAAGCAAGGTAAATAAATGCAGGCTGATAGGCAAAAAAGACCAAACTGGGGCTAAAATTGAATGTTTTGTATTAAAAAAAATAGAAGGTACGGCCTACCAGGTTCTCCTTAAGCCATTTAAAAGATTAAAAGTTGGGGGCAAGGTATGGATAGGGGATCATTTTTTTATAGTTATGGCCAAAGAGGAAGCAGGCAAGGCAGTGGTCAAGTTTGATGTAGATGCATCCCTGTTATTTAAAAAATATGGCCTGGTACCCCTGCCTCCCTATATAAAGGGAAGCAATATAAGGGAAAAGGATTACCAGACAGTGTATGCTAAAATTGAGGGTTCGGTGGCTGCTCCCACCGCAGGCCTTCATTTTACCCAGAACCTAATTTCCAGCCTTAAAAAGAAAGGAATAATTTTTGCCAATTTGGGGTTGGATATAGGCATTGATACCTTTAGGCCCATAAGTGAAAACAAGATAGAGGACCATCAGATACATTCTGAATATTATTATTTAAAACAAGACCAGGCTGATAAAATTAATGAAGCCAAAAGCAGGGGAGGCAGGCTAATAGCAGTGGGTACTACCTCCGTCAGGGTATTGGAAACCATTGCCCTGAAACATAATAAAATTATAGCAGATAAAGGGAAGACTTCTTTGTATATTTATCCAGGGTATAAATTCAGGATGGTAGAAGCAATGATAACCAATTTCCATTTGCCCCGGTCCAGCTTATTGGTAATGGTAAGTGCTTTTGCCGGAAGGGACTATATCTTACAATCTTACCAGGAGGCTAAACAGGAAGGTTACCGCTTTTTCAGTTTTGGAGACTGCATGTTTATAAGGTAAGGATTATATGAAAATTTTTAAACCAATATCGCAGGATAAGCACAGCAGAGCCCGGACGGGTTTGCTAAAGTTAGATAAGATGGACGTAAATACCCCTGTCTTTATGCCTGTGGGCACCAAGGCTACAGTAAAGGCGGTTACCGTGGAACAATTGTACCAAATGGGCTGCAAGCTTATTTTGGGAAATACCTATCACCTTTACTTACAGCCAGGGCTGGAGTTGATCAAAAAAGCGGGGGGGCTGCATTCTTTTATGAATTGGAAAGGCAATATTCTAACCGACAGTGGCGGGTTCCAGGTTTTTAGCCTGGGTGACATAAGAAAAGTTAAAGATGAAGGCGTGGAATTTAAGTCTATTATTGACGGCTCCCTCCATTTCTTTACTCCTGAGAAGGTAATAGAGATACAGTTGGCCCTAGGTTCAGATGTTATGATGGTGCTAGACGAATGTATTCCCCATACTGCCGATTACCGGAATACTTTGGCAGCAGCCAAGCGTACCTTGGATTGGGCAGAAAAATCATTAAAACATAGGCAGTCAGTTAATAGCCACTCTGCTATTTTTGGCATTGTCCAGGGTGGTTTTATTAAGGATTTACGTAAATTTTGCGCAGAATCAATATCAGAAATGGATTTTGACGGTATCGCTGTAGGAGGCTTAAGTGTGGGTGAAGACAGGAGCCTTACTATGGATATTTTATCCCATACTGTGGATTACATCAGGAAAGATAAACCTATCTATTTTATGGGTCTTGGCGATCCCTTGGGATTGCTGGAAGCTATTAGCCTGGGGGTAGACATGTTTGATTGTGTACTTCCAACCAGAATAAGCAGGAACGGAAGTGCTTTTACCAGGCAGGGGAAAATAAATATCAAAAAAAGCCAGTACCGGTTGGATATGGGGCCTTTGGATGAACATTGCAGCTGTTATACTTGTCAAAATTATTCCAGAGCTTATATCAGGCATTTATATAAAAGCAATGAGATACTTTCCAGCATGCTGCTGAGCATACATAATCTTTATTTTTTATTTGATCTGGTCAACCTTTCCCAGCAAGCAATAAGGGAGGGTATTTTTAGTAATTTCTACCAGGAATTTAGCCATAATTACCAAAAATCATAAAAATATCACATATATGTTTGCAAATTTAGTAAAAATGTTAATAATATTAATGTTTACTTAAAAAATTATACTAAAGGTTAAGGGGTGTATATGAAAGTTTCTAGAAAAATTGTTTCATTAATCTTAATAACGGCAGTGGTATTAGTAATGGGTCTGACCTTTACAGGTTGCTTTCCCATGGGTACCACCGGTACGGAAGGCCAAACAGAAGCACAAGCAGAGCCACCTGAAGGTGCTGCTGGATTTTTAGCACAATATGGAACCTGGATATGGTTAATAGTGCTGGTAGTAGCTTTCTATTTTCTATTGATAAGGCCTCAAAGACAGAGAAGTAAAAAAGCTCAGGAGCTTCTAACCAATATAAAAAGGGGAGATGAAATATTAACCGTAGGCGGATTTTACGGGAAAGTAAAAGACGTTAGGGAAGACAGCTTTATAGTTACATTATCCAGCGGGGTAGATGTAAAGATCAGTAAAAGTGCAGTTTCTAAGAAAGTAAGCTAAGCTATAATTTATTATGCGCAATAAAAAGGTCCACGTCACCATTATAGTAATTTTGGCTATAATTATAGGGGTAAGCATCTATTATGCCTACCCCTTTGATTCCTCTATTCAGCTGGGACTGGATTTAAAGGGTGGAACTCAGATTATATTAAAGCCCATTCAGGAAGACACCCAGGAGGTTACGGACGAAACCTTGGATCAGGCCATGTTTATTATCCGCAACAGAATTGATGCCCTTGGCATATCTGAACCTTTAATTACCCGTGATTATTCCAATAATATAGTAGTACAGCTGCCTGGTGTTGGAGATCCGGATGAAGCTTTGGAGGTTATAGGGAAAACCGCCCAATTGGAATTTCGAATAGTGGAATTTTTAGACCAGGAAACAGGGGACGCCCAGCTGGGACCGGTAATGATGACAGGTGATAAGCTGGCTAGTGCCAGGGCGGGGTATGATGATAATGGAAGAATAATAGTAGCCATGAGTTTTACGGCAGAGGGACAGCAGGAATTTTCACAAATAACTGCTGATAACGTAGGTAAGATGTTGGCTATAGTATTGGATGGAGAAATAAAATCGTCACCGGTAATAAATACTGCCATAACCGGTGATGCGGTTATAGAGGGCATCGGCAGTTTAGAAGAAGCAAATAATATAGCCCTGGTGCTTAGAACCGGTGCCTTGCCGGTTAATCTGGAAATAGAGGAAAATAAAACTGTGGGACCTTCGCTGGGCCAGGATGCATTAACCAAGGGACTATATGCAGGTTTAATTGGCTTAATACTGATTGTAATTTTTATGATTGCCTACTATCGCGGCTTGGGCTTGATTTCATTAATAAACCTTATCATATACGTAGTTATATTCTGGGGTATTCTAGCCGGTATAGGAGCGGCATTAACGCTTCCTGGAATAGCTGGAATAATACTTACCATAGGTATGGCTGTAGATGCCAATGTAATTATATTCGAGCGTATTAAAGAAGAACTGGTAAAGGGCAAATCATCCCGGTTGGCCATAAATGAAGGATTTAGGCATGGGTTAAGGACTATTGTGGATGCCAATATAACTACACTTATAACTGCTGCTGCCCTATACAGGTTTGGAACGGGGCCGGTAAGAGGATTTGCAGTTACTTTGAGCATAGGAGTAGTTATAAGTATGCTAACCAGCTTGGTATTTAGCAGAACCATACTATACATGCTGGCAGGCTTTAAATCAGTAGCCTCCCCTGGCTTTTTAGGAATTTGGAGAAAACGGAGAGAATCTTGATTTTAAGGGATACCAATATAGATTTTGTCAGTAAAAGAAAGATATGGTATTTTGTATCATTGGCCATTATTTTCATAGGAGTTATAGGCTTTATTGCCAGAGGCGGCTTCAACCTTGGCATAGACTTTCTGGGAGGCTCTTTGATGGAAGTCAAGTTTAACCAGGAAGTAGAAGTAGAACAAGTCAGGGAAGTTATGGAAGAAATTGGTCATAGCAACGCTATTTTACAGAGAACAGAAGACGACCAGTTCATAATCAGGACTACTACCAGGAACACTGAAATCAAAAACCAGATTCTAGATGCCTTGGATAAAGAGATAGGTATCCAAACGCCGCCCCTGCAGGATAGAAATGTAATGCCAGGATTTGGAAGGCTGATAACCCGCATGGCCCTTATAGCCATTGCTATAAGCATAGTAGGCATATTGGTATATGTATGGATCAGGTTTGAGTTCAGGTTCGGTGCGGCTGCTATTCTGGCATTGCTTCATGATGTATTGATTACCTTGGGGATTTATGCAATTCTGCATAGGGAAATAAATACCTCTACCATAGCAGCTATACTTACCATAATTGGTTATTCCCTAAACGATACTATAGTAGTATTTGACCGCATCAGGGAAAATAGCAGCGAAGCCAGCAAAATAGGATATGCTGCCATGGTTAATAATGCTATTAATAAAACTCTTTCCAGGTCACTTAATACTTCTTTCACCACTTTGATTCCAGTCATAATTTTATTGATTATCGGCAGTACGGCATTAAAAGATTTTGCCTTAGCCTTAACCGTTGGTATTATTACCGGCACCTATTCCTCTATTTTTGTGGCTAGTCAATTCCTGGTTACCTTAAATAATAGGTTCCCCAAATTTAAAAAATAGGCATGAACAGTTTATGTCCGGTTTGGGTTAAAAGAAAAGCAATTAAAGAACCTGACCCCAACCTATCTAAATACAGCGCCGTACTATATGAGATATTGGCCCATAGGGGAATTACTGGTAATGATAAAATTGAAGCATTTATAAGGCCTACTTTAAAAAAACTCCACAGTCCCCAAAAATTGCCAAACATAAAGGCGGCTACAGACAGGTTGTTTAAAGCCCTGCAAAAAAAAGAGAACATCTTAATTTTTGGAGATTACGATGCAGATGGCATCATTAGCTCAGCCCTTCTATATAATTTTTTAAAAAAACTAGACGTTGAGCCTGACATACATATACCCAGCCGTTTTGAAGACGGCTATGATATTAACCTGGAATTTGTAAAAAAAATAAATAGGCAAAAAAAATACGGTTTGATTATTTGTGTTGATTGCGGTACCAATAGTATGCCGGTCATGCAATTTGTCAATTCTGATCAATGCAATCTGGACATTATAGTTTGCGATCATCATCAACCATCAAATGAGGTTGAAAATTTTTACTCCGACCGGTATATAATAATTAATCCAAAATTAAGAGAAAGCATCTATCCTTTTAAGGATTTAAGTGGGGCCGGGGTTACTTTTAAATTTATTGTAAACATACTCAGGCAACTAGGTGATAAACCTAAAGAAAACTTTGATCCCCGGTACCTTACTAATCTTTTGGATCTAGTAGCAATATCCACTGTGGTTGATGTAATGCCTTTGATAGATGAAAACAGGATTATAGTTAAAAAAGGTTTAAAAGTAATGGAAAAAACCACACACCCCGGATTACAAATTTTGCTTCAAGAAACTTCCTGCAGGCAAAGTAACTTAACTACCTATGATCTGGGATTTATAATAGGACCCCGCTTGAACGCAGCAGGAAGGCTTAAATCAGCCCAGGATAGCGTTGATATTTTAAAATGTGATGGCTGCGATATTGAAAACAAGGTAAAAAATTTAGAAAAATTTAATCAAAAAAGAAAAGATGTACAGGAAGAAATTCTCAATCAGATATTAGAACAGAAAAATATTGAAAAAAAGATACATTCGCAGAAAACATTAATTGAAAAATCAACATCCTGGAATGAAGGGGTGCTGGGTATCGTGGCTTCTTCCATAGTAAAACGCTATAATGTTCCTGCTTTGCTGTTTAAGGAAAAGGACGGAATACTTAAAGGCTCTGGCAGGAGTACGGATAATTTTGACCTATATTTTCACCTATCTTCCTTAAGGCATTATTTTAAAAAATTCGGCGGCCATCAGCAGGCATGCGGTATAACTATGGAAATAGAAAAATACCAGGCTTTTAAGAAAGATTACATAAAATTAACTTCCAGCTCAATATCTGATTCCCAACTTAAAAAAACTATAAAATATGATATGGATTTAGACTATAGCCAAATAGATGAAAACTTGCTCCAACAGCTATCCTGGTTAGAACCTCATGGCCGCGAAAATCCCAGGCCGGTGTTTAAAAGCAGTAACTGTAAAGTAATAAAGGTAGATCAGCTAAAAGACGGCCGGCACTTAAAGATTAAGTTAAAACAGGGAAAAACCAATATGGAAGCATTATTTTTTAATCCCGATTCCAGGATAAAAGACAGCCTTTCTGCTGAAAAAGTTATCGATATATTATACCAATTGCAGTTAAATGAATGGAACGGCAGGCGCACCATACAGTTGGTGTTAATTGATGTATTTTAGGTTATAGGCAAAATGTTCTATAATATAGGGTATATTTTATAGCTACATATTTTTAAAATGAAAAAATTAAAGGAAAAAGAAGCTAGCAGGGATAAAGCAGAAACGGTAGACACCGATTTCATTTTTGAACGACTAGTAAAAAGGATACAGGAATATAACCCCAGGGTAGATGCCAAGTTATTGGAAAAAGCTTATCTTATTGCCAAGGATAACCACCAGGATCAATTCCGTAAATCAGGTGAGCCTTTTATAATCCATCCCCTGGAGGTAAGCTTTATACTGGCGGATATGGAGATGGACCAGACTTCTATTATTGCTGCTTTGCTTCATGACCTGGTTGAAGATACCAACATAAGCTTACAAAACATAGAGAAGGATTTTGGTAAAAAAACAGCCAACATAATTAATGGCCTGACCAAACTAGACAAAATTGTCTTCCACAGCAAAGAGGAGAGACAAGTTGAGAATTTAAGGAAAATGATTATTGCTATGTCTGAAGACGTCAGAATCATTTTGATTAAACTGGCAGACAGGCTTCATAATATGAGGACCATTTCCAGCCTCAGTAAAGAAAAAATAAAGATCAAGGCTATTGAAACCATGGAAATCTATGCCCCCATTGCTCACCGGCTGGGAATATTCCAAATAAAATCAGAACTGGAAGACCTCAGCTTTAAATGGCTTTATCCCAAGCAATATAAGCTAATATACGATATGACCAGGGAAAAGGTCTCACAAAGAAAAGATTTGATGGACCAGGCCATAGAAGAAGTAAGGAGGCAATTAGACCAGCTGGGCATAAATGCAGAAATAAGTGGAAGGAACAAGAATTACTTTAGTATATATAATAAAATCACCAACCAGCATAGAAAATTTGATGATATATATGACCTGATGGCTGTAAGGATTTTGGTGGATGATATAAAAACCTGCTATGGAGTGCTGGGAATTATTCATTCTTTATGGAAGCCGGTACCGGGAAGGTTTAAGGACTATATAGCCAATCCTAAATTTAATATGTACCAATCCCTGCATACCACTGTTATAGGAAATAAAGGAAAGCCAATCGAAATACAGATAAGGACTTATGAAATGCACAAATTAGCAGAATATGGGATAGCTGCACACTACAAATACAAGGAAGGAAATGTAAAGCTAAGTGAATTCGATAAAAGGATTACCTGGATAAGGCAGATACTGGATTGGCAAAAGGAATTAAAAGACCCCGAGGATTATATGGAATCTTTAAAACTTGATCTTTTTGAAGAAGAGGTCTTTGTGTTTACTCCCAAGGGCAAGGTAATAAATTTGCCCAGAGGCTCTACTCCTATAGATTTTGCCTATCAAATACATACGGATATCGGGCATAACTGTATCGGGGCTAAAATTAATGGGCAGATGGTACCTATAGAAACTATTTTAGAAAACGGTGATATATTAGAAATAATTGTATCCAAATCTTCCAAGGGGCCCAGCAGGGACTGGTTAAACGTAGTAAAGACCTCTAGTGCCAGAAATAAGATAAAACAATGGTTTAACCGTGAACAAAGACAGGAAACCTATAATACAGGGAAAGAGATACTAGCTAAAATCCTGAGAAAGAACAAGCTTTCTTTTAAAAATATTCCTTCTGAAACTTTAGACGAAGTAGCACGGGAAATGAATTTTGATAAAGGAGATAAGCTGCTCAGCTCTATTGGCTCTCATAAGGTTTCTCCCCATCAAGTGTTTACCAAAATTATAAAAAAGCTCAATCAGGCTGAACCGCAAAAAGAAATAACTACTGATGATATTGAAAAAAAAGAAAGAAAGGTAAAGCCGGAAACAGGCATCAGGGTCAAAGGAATGGATGGAGTGCTGGTTACTATAGCAAAATGCTGCAACCCGGTTCCTGGTGATAAATTAATAGGTTATATTACCAGGGGTAAAGGAGTTACTGTCCACCGTAAAGACTGTACCAATATTACCAATTTATCCAAAGTGGACCAGCAGCGATTTATTGATGTAGAATGGGACAAAGCTGCACCTAATAAATTTAATGCTGAAATCCAGATAGATGCTTTGGACAGGACCAAACTGCTAAGGGATATCACCAATGTTATAGGCGAATATGATATAAACATAGTAAGTGCCAGTACTTTGAAAGTGGATAAGGTAGGTCATGCCCGTTTTAGGTTTTTAATAGAAATTAGTAATAAATATATACTAAAAGATATTATTAACAATTTAAAACAGATAGATTCTGTCTATGATGTGTTTAGAATATTACCCAGAAAGAAGAATTGAAAATAGATAAACTTACTTTAGGCTCCTTCGGGGTAAATTGCTACCTGTTAAGCTCGGGTAAAAAGGCTGTAATAATAGACCCAGGTGCTGATTTTAAAAAAATTGAGAAATATATACTTATCCAAAAATTGCATCCTGTAGCTATTATTAATACACATGGCCATTACGACCATATAGGGGCTGCAAATGAATTAGCAGAAAAATTTCACCTGGATTTTTATATTCATCCTGGAGATAAACAATTGCTAAAGGATCCTGGCTTGAATTTATCTTTGATGCTATGTTCCAAACCTTATGTGCTAGAGGATTTTAAATTAATTGATTCTGAGGCTATTGATTTTTTTTATAAACAGGGAATAAATATAATACATACTCCTGGCCATACACCTGGACATATAACCATGATTGCAGATCATTTTATGTTCTGCGGTGACCTTTTATTTATGGGGGCCATAGGCAGAACTGATCTTCCCGGAGGAGATATGCAAAAGATTAAAAATTCTTTGAAAAAAATAAGGAAAATGGATAAAAATTTGGTAATATATCCTGGACACGGCCAGAGAACCATATTGGGTATGGAATTAGAAAACAATTATTATTTAAGTGATAATTTTTTAGGTAAGGGATAGTGGTTTAAATTGAATTTGAATTCTCCACGGGGAACTGCTGATGTTTTTGGAAGAGACCTGGAATATAGGAATTATATAATAGGGGAGTCCAGGAAGTTATTTAAACTGTTTAATTATGAACAGTTAATAACTCCTACTTTTGAATATTCTGAAGTCTTCCAAAGAAGTATTGGCCAGTCGACAGACATAGTTCAAAAAGAAATGTATACTTTTGAAGACAAAAAAGGCAGGTCAGTAACACTTAGGCCTGAAGGTACGGCTAGTGTAGTAAGGGCCGTAATTGAAAATAAGCTTTACGCCCAAAATTTACCCCTTAAGGTTTTTTATAAGGGAAGCATGTTCAGGTATGAGCGCCCCCAGAAGGGAAGAATGAGGGAGTTTTATCAATTGGGAGTAGAAGTTTTGGGCAGCGATAACCCTTTAATAGACGCTGAGGTAATATGGTTGGCTAATTTGTTGTTTAGCCAGTTGGGTTTCAAGGATTTAAACCTTTTAATAAACAGTATAGGATGCCTTGACTGTCGGTTGGATTACATGAATTTATTTCGTGCTGCGGTTAAGCCCAAGCTAAAGAATTTCTGTAAAGACTGCCAGCAAAGGTTTGAAAAAAATCCTTTAAGGATTTTTGATTGCAAAAATTCCCAATGTATCGAACAGTTGGAAAACAGTCCCAAGATAGCAGATAATCTATGTTCATCCTGCCAGGAACACTTAGGGAAGGTTACCGGTTACTTGGAGCAGTTGAACATAAATTTTAAGCTTGAGCCTACTTTGGTTAGGGGCTTTGATTATTATACCGGAACTATATTTGAACTAACTTCAGGGCAGTTGGATAGTGCCCAGAATGCTCTAGGAGGTGGAGGGAGATACGATAACCTGGTGGGCCAGATGGGCGGGCCTAATCTTCCAGCTATTGGTTTTGCCATCGGGGTGGATAGGACCATAATATTGATGAAACAGCTGGGAATAAAACCGGTCCTGCAAAAACAATCCCCCAAGATATATATTGCTGCCATGAGTGATGAGTTTTCATCTTTTGTGCTTAACCTATTAAGCTGTTTAAGAAACTATTTTACTTGCGATACAAATTTTAATATTAAAAATATTGGTAAAGAAATAAAATGGGCCCAGAAAAATGACTTTGATTTTGTAATAATAATTGGGGAAGAGGAATTTAGGCAAAACCAGGTTACCATAAAAGATTTAAGAAAATACCAGCAGTATGAGTGTAGCTGGAAAGACGAAAAAGAAAAAATTATAGAATTATTGAGAGGAAATAAATAATGCCTTTTGAAAGCCATAAGCATATTGATTATAAACAATTCAAGACCTCTTACCGGACACACCTATGTGGAGAAATCAGGAAGGATAACTTAAATGAAAAAGTAAGTTTATGCGGCTGGGTGAACAGCAGAAGGGACCATGGTAAGCTTATCTTTATAGACCTAAGGGATTTTTCGGGAATAATCCAGCTGGTTTTTGACCCCGCCCGTAGCTCGGAGACTTACTCTTTGGCTAAAAAAGTCAGGACAGAGTTTGTATTAAGGGTTGAAGGTTTAATAAGGAAAAGAAGCAAGGATACTGTAAATAAAGATTTGGCTACCGGTGAAATAGAGTTATCCGTAGAGGACCTAAAGGTATTGGGAAAATCGAGTACCCCTCCATTTTTATTGACAGAAACTGAAAAAGTAGATGAGATGTCTAGGCTTAAGCACCGCTATATGGACTTAAGGTCAACCAAGATGCAGGAAAACTTAAGGCTAAGGCACGCCATTGTTTCCCAAACCAGGGATTATTTAAATCAAAAAGGTTTTCTGGAAATAGAAACTCCCATATTAGCTAAAAGCACTCCAGAGGGGGCCAGGGATTTTTTGGTTCCTTCAAGACTCAATCCAGGGAAATTTTATGCGCTTCCTCAATCTCCTCAATTATTTAAACAAATATTAATGTTTTCAGGTTTCGATAGGGCTTACCAGATAGCCAAGTGCTTCCGGGATGAAGATCTTAGAGCAGACCGGCAGCCGGAATTTACCCAGATTGATCTGGAAATGACTTTTGTTGATGAGGATGATGTAATTAGTCTTATTGAAGGGATGATGGCTGTAGTATTCAGGAAAGTGCTTAACACTGAATTAAAACTGCCCTTTAGGAGAATGACCTGGCAGAAAAGCATGGAAACCTACGGTAGCGATAAGCCTGATCTAAGGTATGATTTGCCTTTGACTGATGTATCTGATATCTTTTCCGGCACCTCCTTTAACGTATTTAAACAGGTATTATCTAAGAAAGGCTGCATTAAAAGCCTGGTTATAAAAGAGGGGCAATCCTTTACCAGAAAAGACTTGGACCAGTTAATTGAAATGGCTAAAAACTATGGAGCCGGTGGACTGGTTTGGGCTAGGGTAGAACCGGACAATACCTTAAAATCACCAATAGCAAAATTTTTATCGACTGGCGAGACTGGCAGCCTGGTTAAAAAACTAAAATTAGAGCCTGGCAATCTTTTGATAATGGTAGCTGATAATTTTCTGGTTACCTGTAATAGCCTGGGCGCTATCAGAAAACACATAGGCCAGAAATTAGGGTTGATCAAATCGGGTTATGAGTTTCTGTGGGTGCATGATTTTCCTTTATTCGAAAAGGATAGCCGGGATAATACTATTACTCCAATGCACCATCCTTTCACTCAACCTGACTGTGAAAGCATCAAGCTATTAGACCATGACCCTTTACAGGCCAAATCATTAGCTTATGACATAATTGTAAACGGCCAGGAACTGGGCGGAGGTTCAATAAGAATAAATGATTTAAACCTTCAAAAGAAAATTTTTGAGTTGCTAGGGTTTACCCCGGAAATGATAGAGCAAAATTTTGGTTTCTTTATAAAAGCCATGGATTATGGTATACCACCACATGGAGGTATTGCCCTGGGGCTGGATCGGTTGGTCATGATTTTGGGACAACTGGAAAGCATAAGGGATGTTATTGCTTTTCCGAAAACCCAGTCTGCTGTATGCATGATGACTGACTCTCCGTCAGGGGTAACCAATAAACAATTGCAGGAAGTACATATTGAGATAACTAAAAGTGATTAAGGAGAAAGAAATGAAAGAAAAGCTAAGCGGTGTATTTGTACCAACTATAACCCCCTTTGAGGATGATCAGGTGCAATACGGACAGTTGGAAGAGAATTTAAAAAAGATTAACAGCACCCCAATAACCGGGCATCTGGCACTAGGTTCAAATGGTGAATACAAGAGCCTGACTAGGGATGAGCAGTTAAAAGTATTAGAAGTTTTTATAAAAAACAAGGGTGATAAAATAGTTATGGCTGGTACCGGTTGTGAGTCTACCAGGGAAACAGTGCAGCTAAGTAAGCAATGCCAGGAAATTGGTGCAGATTTTGTTAGCGTGCTTACCCCCAGTTATTTTAAAAAAGTTATTAATGATGATGTCCTTGTAAGCTACTATACTGAAATAGCCGATAATGTAGATATCCCTGTGCTCATCTACAATGCTCCTGGTTTTACCGGCGGGGTTAATATTTCTCCCAAAGCAGTACGGAAACTGGCAGAGCATCCTAATATTGTAGGAATGAAAGACAGCTCACCAGCAGGCTTGATGGGTTATTTGAATGCCACTAGGGATTTAGAGGGATTCTATGTGCTTGCTGGTTCCATTAACTTCTTTTTAACTGGCCTGATTTTCGGAGCAGTAGGTGGAATTATTTCCTTGGCTAATGCTATACCTGAAGTTTGCTGCCGGCTATATCAGTTATATACCGATGGAAAAATGGAAGAGGCAATCAAGCTGCACATGGATTTATTCCAGATAAATGGAAAGGTATCAGGAGCAAATGCTGTAGCTGGAGTTAAAAGCGCTGCCGCCCTTTGTGGTTACCATGCTGGAGATCCCAGAAGACCGCTAATACCCTTAACTTCTGAGCAAAAAGAGCAAATGAGTCAATTTTTTAAAGAAAAAGGATTGGTTTAATATGAAGGTTTTATTAGGCCAGTCTATTCATGAACAAGCTGTCAAGCTTCTCAAAGAAAATAATATTGAGGTTGTAATATCTCCTTCTCCCGAAGATGAAGTGGTAAGGCAACATATCGTTGATGCTGATGCTATTATTGTCAGAACAGCTACCAAGCTAAGCAGGGAGACAATAGAATCTGCCCCTAATTTAAAAGTAATCGGCAGGACAGGCGCTGGGGTAGACAATGTTGATGTTGAGGCCGCCTCAGAACACAATATACCAGTATGTAACACTCCGGAAGCAAATACTTCTGCCGTAGCAGAGCATGCAGTCTGTTTCATGTTAGCCCTAGCCAAAGATTTAAGCGCAATGGATAATGCAGTAAGGGAGGGTAACTGGAAGATTAGGTTTAATTACACTCCTGTTGATATTTCGGGTAAAACATTGGGCCTGCTGGGATTTGGCAAAATCGGCAGGACTACTGCTCAGATGTGCTACCGGTCTTTTGGTATGCAAATATTGGCCTATGACCCCTATCTGCCAGCTGATCTTAAAACCGGTTTTCCTTATACTTTAGCGGATAATATGGAAGAAATTTTTGAGGATTCTGATTTTATATCTTTGCATATACCCTACACTAAAGAAAATCACTATATAGTAGGAAAAAAGTTGTTGGAAAAGATGAAAAACAGCGCTTACCTGATTAATACTTCCAGGGGAGGACTAATTGATGAAAAAGCTTTAGCCAAGGCTTTAACTGAACATAAAATTACAGGGGCTGCATTGGATGTTTTTGAAGACGAGCCTCCTAAGCCTGATAATCCCTTGCTTGAATGTGAAAACATAATTCTAAGCCCCCATTCTGCTGCTTTAACCAAAGAGAGCGCTACCCGTATGGCAGTACATGCAGCCATGGGAGTAATTGATGTATTACACAACCGAAAACCGAAATGGGTATTTAATATCAAAGAAATTACCTTATAGGAATGAAAAAGCCAGATTGCTACTTGGCTATTGATGCTGGTACCTCCAGCGTCAAGGTAGGGATAGTAGACCAAGAATATAACCTGGTTAGGCAGGCCAGTGAAAGCTATTGCTTTAAAGCTGAAAAAAAAGATGAAGTTTCGCTTGATTTTAAGCTTTTAATGGCCAAACTGCTAAAAGCTCTATCCCCGTTAAGGGAAGATTTATCTGTTATTAAAGGGGTAGCTTTTTCAGTTCTTTGTCCAGGACTAGTGCCTTTAGATAAGGAGGGTGAACCCTTAACAGATGCCATAATACACTTGGACAGGCGGAGCGTGCGGCAGGCTCAGCAGGCTTTGAAGTTAATAGGAGAAGAAGAATTTTTAAAGTATTCTGGCAATCTGCCTTTTCCCGGAGGGATATCCCTGACCTCTATGTTATGGATTAAGCAGAATTGGCCCGATGTATATAAAGATACTTATATGTGGGGTCACACCAATACTTTTTTGGCCAGGCAGTTTACCGGTAAGTTTGGAATTGATCCCAGCAATGCATCCTTTACCGGTCTTTATAATACGGTAGGATATTCTGATTGGAATATGGATTTAGCAAGTACTTTAGGAATTGATAAGGATAAGCTGCCCCCGGTTCTTTATTCACACCAGGTAGTAGGAAATATTACCAGACAAATAAATAACCTAACCGGCATTCCCCAGGGAGTGCCGGTTACTATTGGTGCTGCGGATACTGCCTGTGCCGCAGTGGGTGCAGGAGTAAATGAAGATGGGCGGATTCTCAATTCCACCGGTACAGTAGAGCTGATGGTATTGTGCATGGATAAACCGGCAGTAGATAAAAGACTGCTGCTTAGAACTCACCCTATCCCTCAAAAATGGCTTAGCATGAATATAATTGGAGCGGGTGGAGCATCAGTAGAATGGTTTAGAAAAAATTTTTGCAGGGAAATGGATGAGGATTATTATTACCGTAAATACCTTCCTCGGGTATTAAATGATTATAAGATTAGATGCCAGTTCAGGCCCTACCTGGCTGGAGACCGTTTAAGTTTTAGCCAGAAGGCAGGTTCCTTTAGCAACTTGTCCTTGGGTACCGAACGGGAAGATATGCTAAGGGCTCTGGTAAATGGTATCATCAAGCCTATGGAAAAAGCGCTGCACCAGTTTGAACAAATAACCAATACTAATAAAATTATCAGGTATACTGGAAAAGGAAGCAGTTTCCTAACCCAAATTAAAAAAGAGAAATTTTACCCTTATATTTTGGAGCCCACCATTACCAATAATACCCTTATAGGGGCCGGTATGCTCATAAAAATGAATAATGGAATTAATTAGGCTAAAAAGGTTTTGACAAAAGCTTTCAATATAGATTACAATGAACTGGTATGACCAGCTAGGATTACTGGTATGCGTGGAGTAACTTGTTTGCCTATTAAAATAATACAATGAACAAATCTGATTTAAAATCAGTTAATAATAAAAGCACCGTTCAGATGGTAATAGACCAGTTAATCAGTCAAATAAAAAAAGGCCAGTTAAAACCCAATGATAAAATGCATTCCCAAAGAGAACTAGCTAAAAGGTTTAAGGTGGGAAGAAGTTGCGTAAGGGAAGCCCTCCAGGCTCTAAGCCTATCCAATATAATTGAAATTAAGCCCTGCAAAGGGGCTTTTATTTCAGAACTATCCATAGAGTCCATTATGAACCCGGCTAAAGTCCATCTTACTGTAACCAAGGAAGAGCTTTTTGATTTAGTCAATGTAAGACTTATTTTAGAAACTGCAGCCATTAGAGATGCAGTAGTTAATGCCTTACCGGGAGATTTAGAAAAACTTCAAAGACATATAAACAATACCAAGAAATGCCTTCAGGAAAACAAAATTGACCTATATTATTTTGAAGATTACGAATTTCACAAAACTATTTTTAATTGTACCCAAAACAAGGTATTAATAAATATATTTGATTTTATCTTTGAGATCCTGGTGGAAGGCATAAAAACCACTGCCCAGGTGCCTGGTTCTAAAGATAGGGGATTAAAATGGCATAAGGAAATATATAAGCATATAAAGAATAAGGATGTGGATGGTGCAGAGAAAGCCCTGACCAGCCACCTTATGCAAATTAGGGAGGATATTAATAGGGCAGATTTTTTAATGAGTTAAACTATTAGAATATTTATTAATAAAATAATCAAAAAACGGGAGGATAATATGGCAATTAAATTTAGAAAGGTTAAGCTGGGGTTTGTTAATTTAGCCCTGGATTTTCTGGATGAAGAAGATCTAAAAACTGCTTCCGGCTATGCTAAAGATGCCAGGGAATTGCTGGAAAGCATGGGGGCTGAAGTGGTTGAATTCCCTAAACCCATGGATTCCAGGCCATTGGCTAATGAAGCTTGGAAACTATTTACAACCGAAATTGTAGACGCCGTAGTTATATTCAATGGTACTTTCTCTACAGGCGACATCACTGTGGAGCTGGTAAGAAACATGGATTGCCCCTTCTTGATCTGGGGCATAGAAGAATTTGCCGCCAGCAAGCATAATTTTACCGGCTCTATGGTAGGAGCAATGCCTGCAGGCAGCATTTTTAAAAATTTCGGCAGGACATTTTCTTTTGTCTATGGCAATGCCAAAGGCGGTAGGCCAAATCATGGTGTACAAAAATTTATTAAAGCGGTAACTGCTATTGCTTATCTTAGGGAAGCAGCCATAGGGGTAATTGGAATGAGGCCTGATGGCTTTGAAATTTCTGATTTTGATGAGCTGGCTATCAAACAAAAATTCGGCACCACTATCACCAAGGTTTCTATGTATGAGTTCTCTAATATAATTAAGGGAATTAGCGAAGAAGAAATTGATAAGGATATGGAAACCCAAAAACAGATATTCGAGATTGCAGAAAAAGATTTGGAGGAATCAAGAGGGCTATCCAGAGTATATCTTGCAGTTAAAAAGGTAGTGGAAGAAAAGAATCTAAAATCTTATGCACCTGATTGCTGGCCTGAATTAAGGGACATAGACAAAACTCCTATTTGTCCTGCTAACGGCCGTTGCAATGCTGAAGGTATTATGGCTTCCTGTGAAAACGATGTTGATGGATCTTTAACTTTAATGCTGCAATATGTGCTTGCTGGAAGTACTCCCTGGTTTGCAGACTTTGTAAATATTATAGATGACCTGGATGCATTACTTTTCTGGCACTGTGGAAATTCACCTTATAATCTGTCTTACAAGAAAACCAAAATAGAAAGGGTATTTGGGGGATTAGCAGAGACAGATTCTTTAAAGGGCGGAGTGGCTACAGTGTGCAGGCTCAATTCAATAAGAGGGGAATATGCTATTCATGCAGGTATTGGAGAAGTAATTGAAACCGAGCCCTTGCTGAAGGGCAGCAACCTTTGCATAAAGATGAAAGGTGGAAATTTCGAATTTGTAGAGTCACTTCTCAGGAATGGTATTCCTCATCATAATGGATTGGTTTACGGTGATATTTTAGAGGAACTGGAAGAATTTGCAAAGCTGATGCAAATACCTTTTGTTGTACAAAAATAAATATTAGCAAGGAGGAAAGATGAAAGAATTTAAGCTGTTTATCAACAACCAGTGGGTTGATGCCGAAAATGGCAAAACCTTTATTTCCTATTGCCCCGCTACGGGCGAGGAACTGGCAAAACTTGCAGCTGCTTCCGAAAATGATGTAAACAAGGCAGTAGCTGCAGCTAAAGCTGCTGCCCCTAAATGGGCTGCTATGAGCGGTGATCAGAGAGCTGACCTGATGATGAAAGCTTTGGAAATAATGAAGAGAAGGCATCAGGAACTGGCAGAATGGGAAGCTAAGGATGTAGGGAAACCCATTCATGAAACAGTCAATACTGATTTACCTTATGCTTTTATGGCTATGGAGTATTTCTCCAATAAGGCCAGGCAAATCAGGGGAGATGAAGTACCTATTGCTGGGGGAGAAACATTATGTTATGAAACCTGGGAGCCTTATGGCGTAGTAGGCTCAATTATTCCCTGGAACTTCCCCATACATATTGGTACCAGAACCATATGCCCTGCGTTATCTGCAGGAAATACCGTAGTTTTAAAAGCTTCCAGTATGGCTCCCATCACCTGCCAGATGCTGGGTGAAATTTTCTTGGAAGCCGGTTATCCTGAAGGTGTGTTAAATATTGTATCTGGGTCAGGGAGTGTTACCGGGGAAGCCATGCTGGTACATCCTGATATAGACATGATTTCTTTTACTGGCTCTACTGCTGTGGGCAGAAGATGCATGCAGGCTGCTGCTGAATCAAACTTAAAGAAAGTAATTCTAGAGCTGGGCGGCAAAGGCCCCTTCATTGCTGAGCCTGACTGCAAAGTGAGCGATGCAGTTAATTCTCTCATATTAGGATTCTGTTTCATGCAAGGAGAAGTTTGCTGTGCTTCCACCAGGCTATATGCCCATGAAGACATTTATGATGAGTTTGTAGACCTGCTGGTAAAAAGATGTAATTCCATGAAGATTGGCGATATCATGGATCCTGAAACCAGGATGGGAGCCTTGATAGATGAGAATCAGTATAAAACTATTGACGGTTACGTACAAAGAGCTGTAAAAGACGGCGCTAAACTATTATGTGGAGGCCAAAGGGTAACTGGTGGAGTATTTGATAAAGGATTCTTCTATCCTCCTACAGTGCTGGAAGTCAACGATAACAGTATGGAATGCGTACAGGAAGAAATATTTGGGCCAGTGGTAACCGTAATGAAATATAAAACCTTTGAAGAAGCTCTGGAACTTGCCAATGATACTGTATACGGCCTGGGTGCTACTATTTGGAGCGAGAATGTTAGAAAGCTTATCAAAGCTACCAGAACATTGGATGCCGGTATAGTATGGATGAACACAAATGTTATGTCTAAGATCGAAGCTTCTTATGGGGGCAATAAATTAAGCGGAATCGGTAGAGAAGGCGGAGAAGTCGGCCTTATGGAATACCTGAAGTGCAAGAACAATGTTCTTTTCTTGGGCGAAGAAGGCAATTACTACGGATTCTAAAGTAAAAATTAGCAGGGAGGGGTTGCAGGCAGCCCCTCCCTGGGCTATTATTGTTTGCAAATAGATTAGAATTATAATAGTATTAGCTAATTTTTATAATTTAACAGTACAACATATGCTTTAGTAAGGGCTGGTATAAATGAATGATAACCGTTTTAAAGTAGTTTTTACTGATTATGATTTCGAAGATGTAGCTATTGAAAAAGAAGTCTTGTCACAAATGGATTGTGATATAGTAGAGCTACAAAGCAAAGATGAGGACAAGCTAACCGCAGAATGCGCAGACGCTGATGGTTTAATAGTGCAGTATGCTCCCATATCCGATAAGGTAATTGCGGCTATGCAGAAATGCAAAGTAATATCCAGGTATGGTATAGGGGTAGATACCATCAACTTATCGGCAGCTACCCAAAAGGGAATAAAAGTATGTAATGTCCCTGATTACTGCTTGGATGAAGTAGCTGACCATAGCTTAGCTTTGATTATGTCTTTGGGAAGAAAAATAGTAGATTTAACCAAAGCCGTAAAATCAGGGGTATGGGATGCAGTAGGGACATCTAAACCTGTATTTAATTTTAAAAGGCAGATACTGGGTATCATAGGGTTCGGAAAGATTCCTCAAAACCTTTACCCCAAGGTAAAGGCCCTTTTTGGCAAAGTACTAATATATGATCCTTATGTAAGCCAGGAAATAAAAGACCAGTTTGGCTTGGAAATGGCTAGTTTTTATGAAATAATTCATAATTCAGATTTCCTTTCTATTTACTGTCCTTTAAATGATTCCACCTTTCACATGTTTGACCAGAGAGAATTCCAAATGATGAAGCCTACCTCTTTTATTGTGAATACCTCCAGGGGCGGCATAATAAATACAGAAGCTTTGTATCTGGCTTTAATTCACGGCCATATAGCTGGAGCAGGATTGGATGTATTGGAACAGGAACCGCCTGGAATAGATAATGAGCTGGTTAAGCTGGATAATGTAATAGTAACTCCTCATGCCGCTTTCTATTCTGAATCTTCCATTGAGGATTTAAAATACAAAACCGCCTTGAATATTGTAAAAGTTTTAAAAGATGATAACCCACAAAATGTGGTTAATCGGTAGTTGAAAGGAGTATAGTTTATGGATATACCTGAAGGCGTAATCGTAGCAATGCTTACCCCCTTTGACGAGCAGGGGAAAATAAATGAAGTAGAGGTAAGAAGGTTCGTTAATTTTTTGATTGATAAAGGGGTTGACGGTTTATTTCCGGTAGCTTCTTGTGGTGAGTATACCCATATGGATATGGGTGAAAGAAAGTTTTTAATTGATGTCGTGGTAGATGAAGCCAGGGGCAGGGTAGATGTAATACCGGGTTCCGGGGCTACTTGTCACCATAAATCAGTAGAGATAGCAAATTATGCTAAGGAAAAAGGCTGCTCAGGAGTAGTTTTGCATGGGCCTTACTTTTTCCAGAATACCAAGGAAGTAGTAGAAGGTCACTTAAGAAAAGTAGCAGAATCGGTAGATATTCCTATCTTTTTATACAATATTCCATTCTTTGCCAATGAAGTTACTCCCCAAATGGCAGAAAACCTGTGCAATATGCCTAATGTAGTTGGAATAAAGGATTCTTCTGGCAATATGGTTAATGTTATGAACTTGATCGAAATGACCAGAAAGGTAAACCCTGATTTCAGGGTATTGGTAGGTGCAGAGGAAATACTTCTACCAGCATTAATGATGGGCGGCAGGGGCTGCATGACTGCTACTGCAGGTATTATGCCTGAATTTATGGTGGGCATATATAAGAACTTCCTAAACCAAAACACCCAGAATGCTGCCAATTTGCAGTTTGCAATCCTTCCCTTGATCAGGGAAATGAAATCTGTAAACTTTCCTCAGGGATTTAAAGAGGCTTTGGATGTTAGGGGCATAAATACAGGACCTCCTATGATGAACTATCCCCCCCAGGAAATGGCTAAGATTGCTGATTTAAAAACCAGGTTAGAGCTGGAAATGGAAAACCTTATGGATAAATATTTCACAGGAGTTTCCCTTAAATACAGGGAAGGCAGTGATATAAGGGCCAAGCTAAGTTATCCTGCCCCCATGGCCAGCGAAACCACAGCAGGTATTAAAAAATATAGTGATTGTGTAGTATGCGGTATGTGTGATGGCGATGTTGAATGCAAGGTAGTACCTTGCGACAGTGTTTCCACCGATAGTGCCCAGCAGGCTACACCTATAGGCAATAAGGAAAATATAGATGAAGCTCAGCTTCAGGAAATAATTGCACAGACTATTAAGAAGGTTCTGGGCCAATAATAAAGAAAGGATTAAGATATGAATAAAGCATTAGGTTTAATTGAGACCAGAGGGCTGGTAGGGTCCATAGAAGCTGCTGATGCCATGGTGAAGGCAGCCAATGTAACTCTAATTTCTAAAGCTTATGTAGGCGGAGGATTAGTTACAGTCATAGTTGAAGGTGATGTAGGGGCAGTAAAAGCTGCTGTAGATGCAGGTTCTGCTGCCGCCAAGAGAGTGGGGGAGGTAGTATCTGTACATGTTATACCTAGGCCCCATGAGGAAACATCAAAAATAATTTAACTGATTTTGGGTGCTGCGGCGTTTATTGAATTAAGACTTGAATTATGATAACATCAAAATGGATACGCTGTTTGGTACGTAATTAGAGTTAATTTTTGTGCCAACAAATTAACTTTGGAAGCCCAAACTTCATCTGCGGCATAAATGCCCGTGTTATTGCGGGACTTATAAAACAGCTAGGAGGGCATCCACCTGCTGAGGCAGGGCATAAAAAACTTCCAATAATTACGGCCGAATGGGGTATCCATTTTATTAAGAACGTTTGATTTTTTTATGGATATAAGAGAAAAATTTTTAAACTATTTTAAGCAAAAAGGGCATCTAGTATTGCCGTCTGCCAGCCTAGTTCCTGAAGATGATCCCAGTGTGTTGCTTACCACAGCAGGAATGCAACCTTTTAAACCTTATTATTTGGGAATTAAAAAACCTCCTAAAACCAGAATTTCTACCGTACAGAAATGTTTTAGAACCAGTGATATTGATAGCGTGGGATACACCGATAGGCATCTTACCTTTTTTGAAATGCTGGGAAATTTTTCCTTTGGTGATTATTTCAAGAAGGAAGCTATAAATTTCGCCCTGGATTTTATTATTAATTACCTTGATTTAAAAATAGACAGGTTATGGGTGGCCATATTTAAAGGAGAAGGTAATCTTCCCCGTGACCATGAAGCCCATAGTCTTTGGTTAGAAGAAGGAATCAGCAAGAAAAGAATCGTTGAATACGGTAAATCTGAAAATTTCTGGGGTCCTGCCGGTGATACAGGTCCCTGTGGCCCTTGTACTGAGATATATTACGATTTTGGTCCGGAAGTGGGGTGCGGTAAAAAAGATTGCAGCCCGTCCTGTGATTGCGGAAGATTTCTAGAAATTTGGAACCTGGTCTTTACACAATATAATTTTAACGGCAAAGAATACGTAGAGCTCCCTTCTAAAAATATTGATACTGGAATGGGCCTGGAAAGAATTGCCGCGGTTCTGGAGGGAAAATTATCTGTTTTTGATACAAAATTATTTAGCCCTATTATTAATAAAATCAAGGATTTGTCCGATCATGTTAGCAGTAACCTGTCTCCCCAAGAATACCAGAGGGCTTTAAGGGTTGTAGCTGATCATTGCCGGGCAATTTATTTTTTGATAGCTGACGGGGTTATACCGGCTAATGAAGGCCGTGGTTATATACTTAGAAGAATTATAAGAAGGGCTATCAGGTTTGGGAAACTATTGGGCATAAAAGGTTATTTTTTAAATGATTTAGGGCAAGTGCTGATAGATAACTATAAGGGACCCTATCCCGAATTGGCAGCCAAACAGAAATTTGCTTTTAAAATAATAAGCGATGAAGAAGAAAGGTTTTCCAAAACCCTAAAGCAGGGAAGTAAGGTTTTGGCTTCTACTATAGAAAACTTAAAATTTCATAAAAATGATTACATTGACCCCAAGGATGCTTTCAGGCTTTATGAAACCTATGGTTTTCCGGTAGAAGTGACCAGGGAAATACTCCAGGAAAATAATCTTAAACTGGATATGGACCAGTTTGAACATTTTTATAGACAGCATGTAGCTAAATCCAAACAGCAGACCGTATTTGATAAAAAAGTGGACCATAAGCTTGATCTTTATAAGGAAACAGCTAGGAAGTGTTCAGCTGACTTTACTGGATATCAGGCTCTTCATACCTCTACTCAGGTGACTCAACTATTTGAAACAAGCCCTAAGCAAGAGTTATCAATAGTGGGCAGCTTAAAAGAAGGACAAAAGGGTGAAATCATATTAAAATCTACACCCTTCTATGCTGAAAAAGGCGGCCAGGCTGGAGATAAGGGCAAAATTTATACAGATAAATTTTTATTTGAAGTAGAAGACACCCAGGTTCCGGTAGAAGGGGTATATATTCACCAGGGAAGGGTAAGTAAGGGTACGGTTAATATTGGTGATATGGTAGAAGCTGAGGTAGAAATAAGTTTCCGCAAAGATATAAGTAAGAACCATACTGCTACCCACCTGCTGCATTGGGCCCTTAAGGCAGTGTTGGGGGCAGAAATTAATCAAGCTGGGTCGTCTGTGGAAAACAGCCGCTTCAGGTTTGATTTTTTATGCTATCAGGCTCCTACCAAGGAACAGTTGGACAAGGTAGAGATGATGGTTAATGCTAAAATACAAAATAATGATATAGTCAAGATTTTTGAAACCAGCAAGGAATATGCCCAGGAAATAGGGGCGATTGCCCTTTTTGATGAAAAATATGGTGATTTTGTAAGAGTAGTAGAGATTGATAATTATAGCCGGGAACTATGTGGCGGAACCCATGTAAGCAGAACCGGAGAATTAGGGTTGTTTAAAATTATTTCTGAGAGCAGCATAGGTGCCAATACAAGGAGAATTGAAGCAATAACTGGCATGCATGCTTATAATATGTTAAAGCAAAAAGCCATACAGGCAGATATGGCTGCTAGGATTTTAGGGGTAGACCAGCTAGAAGTTATTAAGGGTATAGAGGCATTAAAAAATAGTTATGATCAGCTTTCAGCCCAGATGGAAAATATAAAAATAAAGCAATTAAGGGATGATATAAGCTCCAAACTTCCTGCTGGACAGGATGGCAAAAAAATAAAGATAATTGCCCAAAATTTAATCCATAATCCTTTAGCTCATGGTTTAGATGCCCAGTCGTTAGCTGATATAGGGGACCAGATTAAGGATTTAAATCAGCAAAAATCTACGGTTATAATACTGGGACATGCTGTAAACAATAAGCCTGTCTTGATACTGCAAGCAACACCAGATTTAGTGAAAAAAGGTCTAAACCTGGGTAAAATTGCCAAAGAGAGCGGTAAATTACTGAATGGAGGGGGAGGAGGTAAACCAGATTTTGCCCAATCCGGTGGTTCACAGTTATCAAAAATTGATGAGGCTATTAATTTTTCCAAACAAAGGATACTAGAGCAATGCGATTGATGAGCCTTGATATAGGGGACAAGAATATTGGTGTCGCCATAAGCAAAAAAGATATCAAGATGGCTATTCCTCATTCCGTACTTCCTCATGACCATATGATTGCAGAAAGCTTAAAAAAAATTATAGATGAGCATAAAATTGAAAAAATAATAGTGGGTATTCCCTTTAACCTTAAAGGTGAAATTGGTTATCAAGGTAAAAAAGTAATTGATTTTATAGACAAATATATTAAACCCCATGGTTTGCCTATAGTCCAATATGATGAAAGGTTTAGCACCAAGCTTTGTGAATTTAAAAATAAAAAAGATAAGACTAAGCAAATAGATAAATATTCTGCCTGTGTAATATTAAATGATTATATAACCAGATATGAGAAATAAAATTTTTACCATTATAATTTTAATGCTGGCCTTAATTATTTTTACCAGCTGCAGCCTGGTAGCTGTCCAGAAAGAACCTGAAATTGAAAAAGGTATGCCAATAGAAATAGAGATTAAAGAAGGCATGAATCTTACCCAGATTTCCCAGCTTTTACAGGACGAGGGAGTAGTAGAAAATGGTTTTGTTTTCCGGCTTTACGTTCAACAGCAACAAAAAGAAACTGCACTGCTTCCAGGGACCTATACTTTAATTACTGGCTCTGAAATGGAAGTTGTGCTGGATACTATTACCGCAGGGCCCAAGATAGTTACCTATAAACTAATTATACCCGAAGGGTTTACGCTCGATCAAATAAAAGAAAGGGTGGCACAGCTTCCCTTTATCCACTCTTCAGATATGGAACAGGCTATGCAAATAGGAAATTATGATTATTCCTTTCTGGAAGGAGCCGAAAGCCTGGAAGGATTTTTGTTTCCAAAAACCTATGAATTAACCGCTGATTATACCGCTAAAGATATAATCGGTCTTCTTATTTCCCAATACCAATTAGAGACTAGTTCTCTTGATTATTCCTGGGCCGGTCAAAACGATTTGACTCCTTACCAGATACTGATAATAGCTTCTTTAATTGAAAGGGAGGCCTATGTAGCGGAAGAAAGAGAGCTGATTTCAGCAGTAATTCATAACCGACTGGAAATAGGTATGCCTTTGGGCATTGATGCTACCATAAGATATGGCCTTGATAAATGGGACCAGGATTTAACTGTGTCGGACTTACAAACAGATTCGCCCTATAATACCAGGCTATATGCAGGGCTGATACCCACACCTATATGTAATCCCGGCCTGGAAGCAATCCGGGCAGCCCTTTCACCAGCAGATGTAGATTACCTTTATTTTGTAGTTACAGATGAAGAAAAGCATACTCATTCTTTTTCAACAACGCTTGACCAGCATGAACAAAATATTAACAACTCCCCATAATTTTTGGGAAAAATATCAGGAAAAACAACGGATATTAGAAAATTACCGTAAGAAAGCAATTAAAGAGAAAATACCAGTCTTAAAACCGGAAGCGGGTAGTTTTATCAGTTTTTTTTGCTGGCTGAAGAAACCAAAAAGCATATTGGAAATAGGCTGCGGTTGTGGATATTCCTCTTATTTTTTAATAGAAAACCTAATGCAGGGCTCGTATATCGGTATTGATTTAAATAAAAAGAGGGCAGAAAAGGCAGAAAGCTTTCTGGCTGAGAACTTCAATACCAAAAACATCAGTATTATCACCGGTGATGCCTTGATTGTAATTTCAGAAATAGACCAGAAATTTGATTTGGTATTTATCGATGGGGCCAAATACCAATACCCTGATTACCTACAGGCATTAATGGGAAAAGTGAAACGGCATGGCTATATCATAGCAGATAATATTTTTTACTTAAATAGACTACCTGGGACAAATTTAGATAAACACCATAAAAATAGTGGCCAGGGTATAAAAGACTATTTGCAATTAATAAAAAATACTAATAATTTTAATAGTACTATCTATAATATAGGTGACGGTTTATCTGTATCTGAGGTTTTATTATGAATAATATAAAGCTGCCCGAATTATTAGTTCCGGCAAACAACCTTAATACCTTAAAATATGCTATAAATTATGGAGCAGATGCGGTTTATGTGGGGGGAAAGGATTTTAACCTGCGCAGTATCAGGGGCAATTTTAGTTTTAACCAGCTAAAACAGGGAATAGATTATGCCCGCCAAAGAAAGGTAAAAGTATATTTTACCCTAAATTCCATAGTTGCAGAAAATCAGCTTGATAGTTTGGTCAATTTTATAGAGCAACTGAAATCAATTAATCCTGATGCTTTAATAGTAGCCGATACCGGAGTATTCGCCCTGGTTAGAAAATTATGGCCTGAAGCTTTAATTCATATCAGTACCCAGGCCAACACCTCTAACAGTATGGCTGTAAACTTCTGGGCAAGACTGGGTGCAAAAAGAATAAATATGGCCCGTGAAGTTACTTTTAATGATTTAAAGGAAATCAAAGGTAAAGCCCAAATTGAAATAGAGGTATTTGCCCATGGAGCCCTATGTATTTCCTATTCAGGTCGCTGTATGCTATCCAAATACATGAGTGGCCGAGATGCCAATCAAGGAAAATGCGCCCATAGCTGTAGATGGAAATACTATCTTATGGAAGAAGAGAGGCCTAATCTATTTTTTCCTGTTATTTCTGACCATTCAGGCACTTATATTTACAATTCCAGGGATCTCTGCCTGCTTTCACGGTTAAAGGATTTGGTGAATTTAAAGATAGATAGCCTCAAAATTGAAGGCAGGATGAAAACTGAAAATTATGTAGGCCAAGTAACCTGGGTTTACCGCAAGGCACTGGACTACATTAAAGATAGTAAGCTGGATCAGGAGAAAATAGAATATCTTATCCAACAACTGGATAAAGCATCTCATCGAAATTTCACTTTGGGTTTCATGTTTTTAAAAGAAAGGCAGGAACTTGAAGATAACGATAATGTAGGTTATATAAAAAAATATAGCTTTGCGGGAGTATACAAAGACTACAGCGCCCATTTTAATGGTCCTGTCATATCTGTTAAGAATCAATTTAAGTTAGGACAAATCCTGGATATAGTACAACCTTTTAAAGATCCTGTAGAGGTAAAGGTAAATAGAATTATTAATGATAAGGCAGGGCAGGAGATTGATTGTGCCAACCCTAATGACGAGATAGTGCTGCCCGGTATAGGCAATATTGACAAATATTCTCTGCTTAGAGTTAAACTGGTATAATTCTGTTTATAATAAAGGCTAAAAGCGGTAAAATGAAAACATTTAAAATAATGCTATCGGGAAGAGTGCAAGGAGTGGGCTTCCGTTATTTTACTGAATCCAGGGCTCATAAATATAATATAAAAGGATATGTGTGCAATACCCCTGATTATAAAGTTGAAATACTGGGACAGGGGGAAGAAGAGGAGTTAGAGCAGTTTATAGAAGAAATAAAGAAAGGCCCTGCTTATTCAGTTGTTACGGATGTTCAGATCCAGCCTATTGTTAATCCTAAAAATTATTATTCTTTTGATATAAAATTTTAAACTACTATGATTGATTCTAATACCAGAATGCTGGCCGTGGTCGGATATCCCTGCCGCCACAGTCTCTCGCCGGCAATTCATAATTATTTTATAAAAAAAGCACAATATAATGCTGCCTATGTTGCTTTTGAATTTAGCCCTGACCATTTTGACTGTGTCTTCGATGGTATGGTAGCCATGAATTTCATTGGTTTTAATGTGACTATGCCCTACAAACAAGAAGCATACAGAAAAGTAGATAGCTTGAGCGAGGCCGCCGCTGCCACTGAATCAGTAAATACAGTCAAAATATTACCCGGGTTTAAAACCAAGGGTTTTAATACTGATATTAACGGTTTAATTAATTGCCTTAAAAACAAAGATTTTAAATGGAAATCCTCACAAGCTTTGGTTCTAGGAGCAGGGGGAGCGGCCAGAAGCAGCATATATGGTTTGCTAACTAAAAAAATAAAAAAAATATATATATACAATCGCAGCCTGGATCGTGCAAAAAATATTAGAAAATTATTTAATAATGATGATAGAATAGAGATAATAAAATATTTGAATAATGTAAATGTTAAAGAAATTAACCTTATAATAAATTGCACTCCCATAGGTATGACCATAGACGATAATTTAGGGAATAAAATGCCCATACCGGAAAATTGGGACCTATATGGTAAATTTGTAGTAGAAATGGTTTACAAACCAGTGGAAACCTTGCTGGCAGTAAAAGCTAAAAAACAGAAAGCCGTACTCATAAATGGTTGGGATATTCTGTTAAGCCAGGCTGCATTCTCTTTTAAAATATGGTTTAGCCAGGATAATATACCAGATACCGAAGAAATTAATAAAAAATTAAAAAAATTGATCCAAAACGGAGGTTTGCATGGATTTAAATGAAATACTAAAAGAAGCAGTGCAATTAAATGCTTCCGATATTCATATAGCTGCTTTCCAACCTCCCATATTTAGGATAAACGGTAAGCTTGTAAAAACAGATAACTTACAGGAACTGGGCTCTGAACAGATTAAATCCTTATTACTAAATATTATAGATGAGCACCAAAAGAACCACCTGTTTGCAGAGAAGGAATTGGATTTTTCTTATTCCCTACCCGGAATTAGCAGATTCAGGGTTAATTATTTTTTCCAGAGGAATAGCTTAAGTGCTGCTTTCCGAGTTATTAAAGCAAAAATTGCTACTATAGAAGAACTGCGGTTGCCTCCCCAAATTAAGGAATTTGCTGCTTACCCCCGCGGATTGGTGCTGGTAACCGGTCCTACAGGTAGTGGTAAATCTACTACTTTGGCTGCTATCATTGACCTTATTAATGAAAACCGGGTAGAAAATATTATAACTATTGAAGATCCAATAGAATACCTGTATAAACATAAAAAAAGTTTAATTTCCCAAAGGGAAGTAGGCTCTGACACTAAATCCTTTGCCAATGCTTTAAAATACGTGTTAAGGGAAGACCCGGATATTATTTTAGTAGGCGAGATGAGGGATCTGGAAACCATCTCCAGCGCCTTGACTGCTGCTGAGACCGGTCATCTTGTCTTTTCTACTCTCCATACCCAAGATGCAGCCCAAACCCTGGATCGAGTAGTAGATATATTTCCCCCTCATCAGCAGCAACAGGTCAGGATACAGCTTTCAGGTACATTAAAAGCCGTTCTGGTTCAGCAACTTATTCCCACTATCGATAACCAGGGGAGGGTACCTGCTGTGGAATTAATGTTCAGCAATGTTGCTATTAGAAACTTGATTAGGGAAATGAAAACACATCAAATCTATTCTGCTATCCAGTCTGGTGGCAGGCGGGGAATGATAACTATGGACATGTCTTTAGCTGATTTATACCGGAAAGGCTTGATTTCCAGGGAGATTGCTTTGGAGAAATGCCACCATAGAGAGGATATGGAAAGGATGCTGGGTTAAAATATATGGCTTCCTATAATTTTAGAGCAAGAAACAGCCAGGGGGAACTGATTGAAGATACTATGGACTCTCCCAGCCAGGAAGCTGTTTTAGCAAGATTAAAAGAGATGAACTATTTTGTCATTGAGGTAAAAGAAGCAAAACCATCATTTAAAAATATAAGTTTTGATATTGGTTTTCTTAATCGCATAAAATTAAGAGACCTGGGGGTTTTTACCCGCCAATTCTCTACCCTTATCTCTTCCGGAATGTCCTTAATAGAATCTTTGGAAGTACTGAGGGAACAGACCACCAATAAAAAGTTTTCTGAAATTATCTTAAATATAAGGCGGAGCATTGAATCCGGACTGACCTTATCTGAATCAATGGCCAAACATCCCCAATTATTTACCAAACTGTATATAAGCATGATAAGCGCTGGTGAATCAGCAGGGGTATTGGACCAGACACTGGACAAATTAGCTAATTTTTTAGAGAAGGAAGAGAATATACGCCTGCAGATTAATAATAAAACAGCTTATCCCAAGTTTGTTTTAGGTTTTGCTGTAATTATCATGGCCGCTATTATTATTTTTATTGTCCCTACTTTCCAAGGGATATATGAAGAACTGGGGGCTGAGCTTCCAGTTTTAACCAAAGCCATCATTTCTATTGGGGATCTTTTCAAAAAATGGTACACCTACATCATATTAATAATTTTAGTCCTGGGAGGAAGGCTTGCCTTCAAAAAATTTATAGCTACTCCCCGGGGAAAATATATCATTGATAATTTTAAGATCAGCATCCCCAAAATAGGTGAAATCATTAAAAAAATCGCCCTGGCTAGGTTTTCACGTATTTTCGGAACCTTGATTTCGGCTGGAGTCCCCCTGCTTAGGGCCCTGGATATCATTAAGGGTGTATCCGATAACTCTATCATTGATAATGCCCTGGAAGATATAAAGAACAACATTAGCGAGGGAGAAAGCATTTCTATCCCTATGTCCAAGTATAAAGTATTTACCCCTATGATGGTACAAATGGTGGCAGTAGGGGAACGGTCAGGTTCGCTGGACAATATCCTAATCAAGGTAGCTGATTTCTACGATCAGGAAGTATCTTCCTCCATTGACACTATCATAACCGTGCTGGAGCCGGTTATGCTGCTAGTGGTAGCGGTTATGGTGGCCATAATAGTCCTCTCCTTATACCTGCCTCTGTTTAATGTTTATCAGTATATAAGTTAATAGAAAATTCCCAATAAATTTCTTGACATTCTAAAATAATATGTTAAATTATTATTTAAATAATCTATTTATAAATATATTCTATATTTAATAAATAGTATAATATAGATATATATTTATATTTATTATTATATATAAAAAATATATTTTTTTATTTTACTATTGAAGTAACAAGTAATAATTAAAGGCCAAAAGCATTTTTATTTAAGGGAGGTAGAATGAGAAGGTTATATGAATATCTGCATAGGGATCAAAGAGGTTTCACCTTGGTGGAGTTGCTCATAGTGGTAATTATATTGGCTGTACTATCCGGAATTGCTGTTCCCAGCTATATGGCACTGCGTAACCGTGCCCGGAAGTCAGCTACTGAAAATGAAATGAGAAACATTGCTACTGCTTTGGAGCTATATCAAGCCGATAACGAGTCTTACCCTGCCAGTAGCGATATTGATGCCTTGGCTACAGATTTAGTGGACTATATGGCTAACATGCCCACCACTGATGCTTGGGATAATGCTTATAGCTACAGTGCTACTGATACGGGTTACACTTTAACCAGCAATGGTGCAGATGGCACTAGCGGAAATGATGATGACATCC
>JAQVDY010000004.1 GCA_028698215.1 Actinomycetota bacterium
AAGCCCTTTGATCCCAGGGTGTTGCCAGCGGTAGCAGTAAGCGTAGCCAAGGCGGCAGTAGAAACTGGCTATGCTCCCCCGGATGTAGACCTGGATCTTATTGAAGGAAAGGCAAAGGACTTGATAGCTAAACTTCAATAACCAAAATTATAGTGGCAATAGTATTCAGGTAAAGGTAAGACCGGTTATAATTTTATTAAGCGGCTGGTAAGCCAGTGTAACCTGTAAGTAAAGTTGGATAAAAATATTTTGCTATTATATTATAGTTTTAGGAGGTATAACCATGAAATCACTGCCTAGTCTCATGGATATAATAGAAGCTAGAAAAAGTATTAGGAACTATAAACCTCAACCGGTAGAAGAAGAAAAACTTCAATATGTCTTACAGGCATTCAGGAAGGCTCCTTCTGCTAAAAATATCCAACCCTGGAAGCTAATAGTAGTAAGGGACCTTAAAAAGAAAAATGATTTGGCTATTGCCTGCAATAATCAGACATTTATTGCTGATGCCCCCATTATCATAGTAGCTTGTGCCAATGAAAAGGAGGCATACGGGGTTATGGGAGGCTATATGAGCAGTTTTTCTATAGATGTAGCCATAGCATTGGAACATCTGATGCTGGCAGCCGCAGAAATAGGTTTGGGGACCTGCTGGATTGGATCATTTAAGGAAAAACTGGTAAAGGATCTTATGGGTATTCCAGATAATATAAGGGTAGTAGCTCTAACTCCATTAGGCTATCCTTCCAGGGAACCAGGAGAAAGGGGAAGGAAACCACTGTCTGAGATTGTATGTTTTGACCGTTATATAGAATAAGACGCTGCCAGCCTGAGGCCAGGTAATGGAAATAATTGCCACACATATTAGCTCTGATTTTGATGCTTTTGCTGCACTGGTAGCAGCAAAAAAGATTTATCCTGAGGCTAAAGCCATCCTGCCTACTTCCATTAATCAAAATGTGAGAAAATTTATAGCCCTTCATGAAGAAGAGCTGCTAACCTTGCACGAAATATCTGATATAGACCTTAAAAAGGTAAACCGGATTATAATAGTAGATACCAGGATAGCCTCCAGGATAGGCCAGGCGGCACAGGTCCTTTCAAATCCTGGGGTAAAGGTCATAATATATGACCATCACCAGAAGACCGGCCAGGATATAAGGGGAGACTTTGACTATTCCCAAAACATAGGGTCCACCACCTCCATACTGGTGGAAATATTAAAGAAAAAAAACATACCCATAACTTCCCTAGAGGCTACCTTGTTGGCCTTGGGAATATATGAAGATACCGGTTCTTTTACTTATCCCAGCACTACTTTTCAGGATATGCAGGCAGCTGCTTATCTGCTAGAAAAGGGAGCCAACATCTATGTTTTAAACCAATTTCACAATATATCGCTTACTGAAGACCAGCATTACCTGCTAGAAGTTTTAATTGACAACATAGAGAAGATAAAAATAAAGGAAAAGGAAATACTGCTTTCCTGGGCCAAGGTAGACGATTATGTGGAAGGCCTGTCTGTGCTTACCAGAAAATTATCTCAGATTGAAGACATAAATACGGTCATTTGCTGGGCCCAGATGAAAGGCAAGGTATATATAGTAGGTAGAAGCTATGATCGGAGCATAGATGTATCGGATATACTCAGTTTTTTAGGCGGCGGCGGCCATCCCCAGGCGGCTTCTGCAGTAATGGAAGCTGACCAGTTTGGATTGATTAAGGATAAAATAGTTGGAGCTTTAAGCCAACAGATAAAAAGTCCGGTAAGAGCCAGGGATGTAATGTCTTATCCCGTAAAATATGTAAATGAAGACCAAACCATCGCTGAGGTAGATAAGATATTGAAAAAATACGGCCATTCGGGTATTCCTATTTTGGATAGTAATCTTAAGCTGGCTGGAATAATTACCAGAAAAGATATTGATAAGGCCATTAACCATAATCTCTCCCATGCTCCGGTGAAGGGATTTCGTTCACATTCGGTGGTTACAGCCAGTCCTTCCGATACTGTAGAATCTATACAGGATTTAATGATAGATAACGGAATTGGCAGGATACCTATTGTAGAGAAAGATAAAATGGTGGGAATAATCACCAGAAAAGATATACTAAGATACCTTCACGGCAGGGGTTTTGATCAGAAAGTAAAAATATTAGAAGACTCCATTACAAGATTAAGCCATCATTTTCCTCCCAGAATTCAAAATATATTAAATGCTATTTCAGCAGAAAGCCGACAGTTAGGCTATAAGGCATACCTGGTGGGAGGAATAGTGAGGGACATACTGCTGGATATCCCCAATCTGGATATCGATATTGTGGTAGAGGGAGACGGTATAGAGCTGGCCAGCAGGCTTCAGCAAAAAGTGGGGGGAAAAGTAGAAAGCTACCAAAAATTTAAAACAGCAGTACTGGTATTGGAACCCGGGCTACATATTGATATCGCTACAGCCAGGGTAGAATATTATACCAGTCCTGCCGCGCTTCCCAGCGTGGAAAGCGGCAGTATCCGCCAGGACCTAAGCCGGAGAGATTTTACCATAAACGCAATGGCTATATCCTTAGAGCAAGATAATTTCGGAACCTTACTTGATTTTTTCGGGGGCAGGAAAGACCTGGAGCAAAAAAAAGTGAAAGTACTGCATAAGATGAGTTTTATAGAGGATCCCACCCGGATATTCAGGGCAGTCAGGTTTGAACAAAGGCTTGGATTTAAGATAGATCCCCAAACTGAAAAACTAATACTTACAACTATTGATATGGAGATGGTATCACTCTTGGGGGGAGTAAGAATAAGGGATGAACTGGTAGCCATACTTCAGGAAAAAAATCCCTATAAGCCTATTAAAAGGCTTTATCAATTAGGAGCCTTGGCAAAAATCGGCTTAAAGCTGTCAGTAGACCATGATTTTAGCCAAGATATAAAGGAGGTTTTAAATTGGTCAGAAAAACTGAAGCCTTATATCGGGCCTGCCATAAAAAGATGGCGCCTGCTCTTTATAATGCTCCTAAAGCATGAATCGCTGCCGGTAGTAAGACAATGGTGCCTGGATATGAAAGTTAAAAAAAAGGATATCCAGGTAATTACCGATACCCTTACAGACTGGAAACAGGCTATTGATCTGCTGGCAGAACCTGTAAGCCAGAATTCTCTACTTTACCGCATTGCAAAAAAATACAGCAGCGAGCTGCTGGTTATTTGCTGTTCCTGGGGTAAAGTATATCAGAATAATGTTATCAAATATCTTTCCCAGTTACAGAATATCAAGCTTGAAATTGACGGAACAGCGTTAACTGGATTAGGCCATACGCCTTCTCCCGTATTTAGACTAGTTCTAGACAAGCTTCTGGCCCTAAAACTGGATGGTTTTATCCATAATCGAAAAGAAGAGTTAAGTTATGCTAAAAAACTATTTAATATCCATAGCCATAAGGGCCGCACCTAATGCTCCTACTATCTGGGGATCTTCAGGTATATAAATAGCAGAATCCAAAGTCTCTTCTAAAGCTTTGACCACTCCGGTATTTTTAGCCACTCCTCCAGTCATGCATACCGGTTCAGAAAAACCAACCCGGTCAATCATGGTATTTACCCGGTGGGCTATGGAATAAACCAAGCCTTTTATTATTTTATTTTTATCTACTCCGTGCCCAATAAGTGAAACTATTTCTGATTCAGCAAATACCGTACAGGTAGAGGTTATGTCCACTTTCTCTTTGGTGCTTAGAAATATTTCTCCAAAATGGGTTATATCAATTTCTAAAGCATGGGCCATCACCTCTAAAAATCTTCCGGTTCCGGCAGCACATTTATCATTCATCAGGAAATCAAAGGGATTGGAGTTTTCATCCAACCTTATAACTTTGCTGTCTTGGCCTCCAATATCTATAACCAGCCTGGTCTGGGGGTAGTAATACAAAGCCCCTCTGGCATGGCATGTTATTTCTGTAATGCTTTTATGGGCAAAGTCCACATTTATTCTTCCATATCCGGTGGCCACTGTCTTATTTATGTCTTCAGGGGTGATACCGGCATTATCAACAGCTTGCTTAAATACCTTGCGGGCTGCGGTCTTGCTGTTGGAGCCGGTCGGTATAATAGCATAACTTAAAATATGGCAGCTCTCCGGCTTCTTGGTTAAAATTACTGCTTCTGCTGAAACAGAACCTATATCGATTCCGCAGGTAATCATTATTTTCTCCTTGCCTTATAGTTACAAAATGCCCTGATTTACAGTATAAAGAAATTCAAATAAATTTAGATAATTCCTGCCAGCACCTGGCCGGCCTGTAATGCTGAGATTATCTTGACCAGGCTGCCTTAGGCGGCAGTGCTTCAGGTATCAATTTAATAACCTACCTGCCCTTAAATTTTTAGCACTGCCTGTCGCCGTGTTTAATAATAGCTAAAAAAAGGCAGATGTAAAAGGTTTTTTCAGCTGCAGGTGCTATTTAAAATCTGGGCTGTTTTAAAAAATAGCCATTACCATTTATAATATATATTAAATATTTAATTATTAATAAAGGACATCCATAATTAATCATGGGAAAACAACCGCAAAAGATTGTGCTGGTATCAAACCGGGTACCTTATAAGATAGTAAAAAGTAAAGCTGGAATAAAATACAAGAAAAGTGTAGGAGGTTTGGTCACCGCCCTGGATCCCATATTGGCTAAAAAAGGCGGACTGTGGCTGGGTTGGAACGGCCTGGTAGGAAAGAACAAGTATGCTGAAAAAACAGTGGAAATGGATGAAGGTTATTCAGTAAAGTTTTTAGGGCTGAGCAAACTTGATGTCAGGGATTTCTATCACGGATTTTCTAACCGTACCATATGGCCACTTTTCCACGGCTTTATATTCCAGAGTTATTTCGATATCAACTATTGGAAAGCTTACCAGAGGATAAACAAAAAATTTACTGAAAAGGTATTAGAGGAGGTAGGGGGAGATGAGATAATCTGGATACAGGACTATCATCTAATGCTGATGCCCGAGATGCTGAGAAAAGCCCTGCCCCAGGCTAAAATACTTTTCTTTTTACACATACCCTTTCCCTGCAATGAAATATTCAGGGTGCTTCCCTGGGATAAGCGCATATTGGAAGGGTTGTTAGGAGCAGACCTTTTAGGGTTCCAGACCTCCCGGGATGCCATGAATTTTATGTATAGCTGCAAGCAGGAATTAAAACTATTTGTAGATTATAAGGGCAAGCGGATAGAGACAGAAAATCAGGAAATACAGATAGATAATTTTCCCATTAGCATAGATTTTAACCATTTTGACAGGATAGCCAAGAAAAGCTCCACCCAGCACATGGTAAGGGAATTTAAAAAGGCACATAAGAATGTAAAATTGATAATAAGTGTGGAAAGGCTGGATTATACCAAAGGCATAAAGGAAAGACTGCATTCTATCAAACGCTTTTTTGAAAAATATCCTGAATACAGGAAAAAAGTAATATTTATACAGATATCGGTCCCTAGCCGCACCAAGATATTAGAATACAGGCAGTTCAAGCAGGAAATTGACCAATTGGTAGGCAATATAAACGGGGAGTTTGCTGATGAGCTATGGACCCCTGTAAATTATATTTATAAAACCATACCCCAGGAAGTGCTGGTTTCTTACTATAAAGCCTCTGATATCTGCTTGGTAACGCCACTAAGGGACGGTATGAACCTGATAGCCAAAGAATATGTAAGCTGTAAGCCTGATGGCAATGGAGTGCTGGTACTAAGTGAATTTGCAGGCTCAGCAGAAGAAATGAATAAACATTCCTTAATGGTAAACCCTTATGATTTTGAAGAAGTCGCTGACAGCATTAAAAGCGCTCTAGAGATGGACTCCAGCCAGAAGAGATCCAAGATGCTGGCCTTAAGAGATATTGTGAAAAGTAATGATGTCTATAACTGGGCCCATAGTTTTTTAAACCATGGCACTAAAAGGTGATAGCTATCCAGCATTTGTTTGATCGTTTAGACAGGATAATAATCCAAGCCCAGGCAGCTTCCCATATATGTTTATTTTTAGATTATGACGGTACCTTGGTAGGGATAAAAAAATATCCCTCGGATGCCCGGCCTTCCATTAAAACCAAAATTATTTTATCCAGATTAATTTCTAGCCGCAGAATTGAGCCGGTGCTGGTTTCCGGAAGGCCTGTATCCCAACTGGAAAGTTTTTTTGGTGATATTGAAATTGGTCAGCTGGCCATGATAGGAAGCCATGGGGCGGAGATTAGGAAAGCAGGAAAAAAGCCGCATATCCTAGAAATAGCTAAAAAGCATATCTGTGCTCTTAGTGATCTAAAACAGAATGTTCTTAACATTACCGGTACCAACAGCTGCTTTTATGTGGAAGATAAGGCAGTTTCCCTGGCCATACATTATCGCAACTGTCCTGCCGGCAGCCTGGATATTTTAGATAAAATAAGGAAAAAATTGCAGGATTATACCAGTAGGCTTCCCCTGGAAATAATAGAAGGCAAGAAAGTAATAGAGGTTAAATCAATGGCCATAAACAAGGGCACAGCCATAAAAGAATGGATCCAGTACAGCTGCTCCGGCCAGGATAATTTGGTCCTATGCATAGGGGACGATGTTACTGATGAGTTTATGTTTGAAGCCAACCGGTACGGTTTAAATATAAAGGTTGCTGCCAAACCAAATATCCAGTCCGTAGCCCCCTATTACCTTAGGGGGGTAGGGCAGGTCCAGCAGTTCCTGCTCAAATTGATCCCAGCAGTTCCATAAAACCCTGAATGCGGGTTTGCAGCTGCCCGGGGGAGTAATTATTCTGATCCACACAATCCCCATCAATTATTAACACCGGAAGCCCTTGGCTTCTAAGGTGGTCCTTAATTAACCTGGCTGCAGCGTTATTTTGGCGGCATCCCCAATGTGAAAACAGGATAGCCCCATCCATATGGTAATCGGCGGTCAGTTGGGAGATAACCTTCAATCTGTTGTTTATGCTTCCTCCCAAGTAATGGGAAAGCATTTTAACGGCCAGGCTTCTGAAAGGTGTAGCCGGATCCAGTTGGGGCCAGTATACATGGTTTATTTCCTCGAAAGCTACCATGCAGTTACCCTGAGCTAAAAGGGAAAATATTTCATTTTTGTAATAGGGTTTTAAATGAAGCCAAAGCAGTCTCTTTTTAGGGGCAGGATCATCAGCTTTCCGGCCCAAAAGGCTTAATTCCTTATACATTTTTTTATATAAGGATACTGCTTGCGGTGTGCCGGCCATGCCGTGGAAGGGCAGTATGAAATTAAGCCCGTTATAGTCGGATGGATACACATTTAGGTTTTTTCTGACCTCATTTACTTTCAAGGCCCAGTATCTGAAGCGGTTGGAGTTTTCAATAGCTGTAGAAAGGGCATCAAGGTCTACCTTACGGCCCAGCTTGTTACTTATTTTATTACTTATTTGCTCTAACTGGGAGCTGACATAATCTACAGCTTCCGGATTGAAGTGGTAAGGGATGTCTATTAAATGATAATCTTTTTCCATCTTGAATTTATGGGCATAACCGTAGAAAGATTTCTGAGCTGCATCGCAGGCTAAATTGGTACATATGATAGCCTGCGGCCGGGGAAAAAGATTCAATTCCACCGCTCCCGAAGCGCTGCGGTGAAAAGTGCACAGGTCCGGGGAATACCAATGGCTGTTAGCTTTTTTTAAGGTATTGGGCGCAATTCCCATTCCTGCCGTAAAGCCGGCCAGGACCTCAGGAAGAAAGGGAACCAGTCCCAATCCATGTAATAATTCATAAGGCAGGAACAGTGAGCCATAGGCTACCGGAGCACCGTCTCTATAGGCTTTGGACATGGCTTCTATGCTGTAGATATTAAGGTATTTGTCTGATATTGATTTAAAGGTAGAACCAAACATCATAAGTACCGGCCTTTTGCCGGCAATGGATAAGAATCTTTTAATATAGTTCTGGTTAAGATTGTTTTTTATGGTAGTTTTAAGTTTATCCCTAACTCCCATTACAGCATCTCCAAAAAAGCTTCCAGCCGGGTCCTGATTTGCCCTTCAGGAAAATTATTAAACTCAAGTTCCAGGTTGAGTATGGGAAGGCCCAGGTTTTGTTTGGCCAAAGGGTAAAAATAAAGGGTGTTGTCGCAGAATTTAAGGCTTACAAATATTATGGCCTGTACCCCAAAATCATCTATAGCCTGTTTCAGGCTGTCAACCTTGGTTCCCAAATCAGCCATTCTCATGCATAATGGTTTTTGCAGGTATGCGCTGGCCAGGGCATAAAAAGGCTGTTGCCGGTAATCGGTTACTTCAAGGTCAAAGTAGCGGCTTAAGGTGCAAACATCATCATAAACCAGTTGGCAGTCCAGGTCTGAAAGGATATTCCACCACTGGTCCTGGCTAATAAAATTACCTATCAGCATTATCCTGGGACCTGTACCTGGTTTTTTTACAGTGGCTGGCAGGCCTGCCAAGAAATCTTTCAGCCAAGGATTAAAAAATTGGGGATGTATGACCGCAGAACCCCTGACCAGCTGATAGTAATGGTTTAGGCTCAGCCGTTGTTCCCGGTAGGCCTGCCTCAGCTGGCGCAGACCTTTCTTTTTTTCATTTACCACCGCTATAGCTTCACTTAATCTTTTATCGTCTGCTTGGTTGCCAGATATATTTTCCAGCATGTTTAAGAATTTTTTTAACAGAGTTTGATAAAAAGATATAGAGTCAGCTCCGGCCAGCCGGGGGATATCCAAAAAAAAGGAAGGGAGCTGGGGAAGGTAGGCTTCAATTGCGTCATAAAGCCTTCTAGAACCGTCGCAGGAATTGGCAATTACTACCCCTTGCAGCCTGTCTGCTTCTAGCAGAAGCTGTGACAGGTTGGCCTTGATATAGGGACAAAAGTTTATGGGAAGATAACTGTCTGCACGCCTGGAATCAGGCACCCCATATAAGCGGTAAGGGCTAAATCCTGCAGCTATGATTAATTCTTCCGGGGTGTAGGTACACATCCAGGCCCATAAATTACGGTCTTTATGGTAAAGATTTTCTGGTATAAGCTCCCGGTAATCATTGCTCATTACTTAATATTATTCCTTCATTAGTGCTAAATTCTTCATACAAACCTATATGTCCCCAGAAGTCTTCTATATTGCTGCCGTCTATAGTACCCGAGCTTTTACCTTCTATGGTTATTTTTACCCTGCTGATTTCTTCGAATTGAGTAAGGGTATTGACAATAGAGTACAGGGCCAGTTTTTCAGTTGTAGAGCTATGGGGTATGGAGGTATCAGTCAAAATATCGCTGGAAAAATCTACTATTGCCAGCTGATCTTTTACCTGGACCTGTATTACCCGGGTACCGGCAGGAAGGGTAGCATAAAGATGGGAGGATTTTGGGCCATCTACCAGCTGCTCCAGGCTGGCCTGGTATATATTGGGGGAAGGCTTTATGGACCTGGTTTCAGCTGAAAGGTAAAAATCTCCCTCTGACTCCACTGCAAAATAGAGGCCTACAGTTTGTGCTGAACATGCGCTCAGCAGCAAGGCCATAAATATTAACGATATGGCCAATAGCCATTTCTTTTTCAATTCAATCACCTGCCCCTGGTATAATTTGGTATAAATATTAATGGAAAAGCATCGGTTTGTATAGGCTGTTATAAATATTTGTTACAAAATTTAGAACCTAAATGTTATTATATAATAGCTTGCACATAATATGTATAAGGTGGTGGTTATGAACAGAAAAGCCTTGATCATAATTGATATGTTAAATGACTTTGTGCGGGATGGAGCCCCCCTTAAAGTCCCCAGAATTGAAAATATAATAGTCCCCATACAGAGAGAAATAGAGTCGGCCAAGATAAATAGTATCCCTGTAATATATTTATGTGACAGCCACTTGCCCCAGGACCCGGAATTTTTAAGGTTTCCGCCCCATGCGGTTCAGAATACGGAGGGAGCCAGGATAATTCCTGAGCTAAAACCCCAGGGCAGCGATATCATAGTTAAAAAAAGCACCTTTTCAGCTTTTTATCAAACCGAACTTAACCGGGTACTTAAAACCATGAACATAGTCCACCTTATAATTACCGGTTGTGTTACCAATATATGTGTTTATATGACTGTATTTGAAGCCTTGGTAAGGGGTTATGGAGTGGATGTAGTGGCAGATGCAGTGATAGGTTTAAATGACCGGGATCACCGTTATGCCTTAAAACAGATGAAAGATGTATTGAAAGTAAATATTACCTAAAGGAAGTGCCTATGTTTTATATGGCTTCTCCAGATGATATTAAAAACGGTAAGGTAACTGACATTTATTTTAAGAGGTCCGAGACCATACTAAAATCACTAAACCGGGATGTAGAGGTGAAAGCAGAGGTTTTCTTAAAGAAATTACCCAACAATTATAGTTGGGGAGTGCTGTCAGGCATAGAGGAAAGCCTAAGGCTGCTGGCGGACAGCAAAAAAATTTCGGTAAGATGCATGCCGGAGGGTACCATATTTAAAGAATATGAGCCGGTAATGGTAATAGAAGGTAAATATTTAGACTTTGGCGTATTTGAAACAGCATTATTGGGTTTCTTATGCCAGAGCAGCGGTATTGCTACCAAGGCTGCCCGGTGTAAATTAGCGGCTCAGGGTAAACCTGTTTACAGTTTTGGGGCAAGAAGGGTGCATCCTGCCATTACTCCCATGGTAGAAAGGTGTGCCTATATAGGAGGGGCAGAGGGGGTTTCCACTGTAATGGGAGCCCAGGTAACCGGTACTCAGCCGGTAGGAACCATGCCCCATGCCCTGATACTTATAGTGGGGGACACGGTAGAGGCTACCCGCGCTTTTGATGAAATTATCTCCCCCCAGGTAAACCGAATAGCATTGATTGATACTTTCCAGGATGAAAAGTTTGAAGCCATAAGGGTCTGCCAGGCTCTGGGAAACCATATTTACGCGCTAAGGCTGGATACCCCCGGCTCCAGGAAGGGTGACTTTTTAAAAATCCTGGAAGAAGTAAGGTGGGAACTGGACATAAGGGGGTTTGAGTCGGTAAAACTGGTAGTCAGCGGCGGCCTGGATGAAGCAGAAATTGCTCAGCTAGGTGCGGTAGCAGACTCCTTTGGGGTAGGAACTGCCATTTCTGGTGCCAGGGTACTGGATTTTTCTATGGATATAGTAGAGATAGAAGGCAAACTGATAGCCAAAAGAGGGAAAATGTCTGGGGCCAAGAAAGTAATAAGGTGCCCCCAATGTTTTCAGGATAAGGTAGTGCTTGAACATACCGCTGCTCCAAACATGAATTGTTCCCAATGTGGTTGCGCTTACCAGGAATTGTTTGTGGATGCTATTAAAGATGGTAAACTGGTAGCTGATTTACCCCCGGCATCCCAGATAAGGGAGAGGGTAATAAGACAGTTAAACGGAATGCAATGGCAAGGTGAATAGGTTTGGGAGTAAAGCTTTTCCTAATAAGGCACGGTCAGACATTATGGAACCTGGAAGGAAAATACCAGGGTGACAGGGATATTGAACTAACTGGCCTGGGCATAAGGCAGGCAGGGCTGGCCCAGGAATACCTCCGAGATGTTGATTACGCTAGTATTTACTCCAGTCCATTAAAAAGGGCTGTAGTTACCGCAGAAATCATTAATGCCGGCAGGGATAAAAAAATAATAATCCGCAATGACTTAAAGGAAATTGATTTCGGCCGGTGGGAAGGCCTGACCTTTGATCAGATAAATACTAGGTACCATAAGGATTACCAGGCCTGGCTGGAAGATCCCTATGCCAATGCCCCTACCGGGGGAGAAGATTTTACCAATCTTGTATCCAGGACATCCCAAGAAATAAACCGTATAGTGGCTGAAAACAAAGAGGGATCGGAAGTCATGATATGTACCCATGGGGGAGTGATTGTAGCCCTGCTGGTATGGTGGCTTAAAGTACCACCAGAGAGGTGGAGATCACTTATCCAATACCAGGGGGCCATTAATATAGTGGTCATTCACCAGGGTTTCCCCTATATATCCCAGATTAATTACAACGGACATTTGAATAAAACCTACTGCCATGAGCAAGACAAGGTAATAAATATTTACAGCAAGTTAAAAGACGATTAGGGAGATAGATATGAATGAAGAAGCCCAGGAAGTAATTTCAGGTAATCTAAGCCAAAACTTTTTGGACAATTGGCTCAATATAGCTATTGTTTTAGTTATACTGGTCATAGTGGTACTGATAGTAAAAGTAATATCCAATAAGATTAAAAGGATTTTTGAACAGCGTATCAGCAATGAAAAGATGGAAATCAAGAAACGTACCTATACCTTTACCTCCGTATTGACCAACCTGATAATTGTGGGCAGTGTAGTAATTGCCATAATGATAATAGGCATACAACTGGGAATCAATGTTACCCCCCTGCTGGCTGGAGCTGGAGTGGCAGGCATAGTAATTGGTTTCGGGGCCCAAAGCCTAATAAAAGATATAATAAACGGAACCTTTATCCTATTTGAACAGTGGTTCCAGGTAAATGACATAGTTACCATAAACGATACTTCAGGCACTGTAGAAAAATTTAATTTAAGGACTACCGTCTTAAGGGATATTGAAGGGGTGGCCCATTATATTCCCAATGGGGAGATTAGTATTCTTAGTAACAGGACCCATATATGGTCGCGGGCCATGATAGAGGTAGGGGTTCATTACAAAGAAAGCACTGACCGGGTAATAGGTGTGCTGGAGCAGGTTTTTGATGAGCTTATGGCGGATAAAGAGTTTAGCTGTCACATATTGGAAAGGCCCCAAATACTAGGTAAGGGAGGAGTGGACAGCCTGGCCGATTCAGCAGTGATGTTTAAAATAATCTGTAAGGTGGTTCCCCCCAACCAGTGGGATATTGCCCGGCAGCTGCGAAAAAGAATTAAGGATAAGTTTGACCAGGAAGGCATAGAGATACCTTATCCCTGCAGGAATGTGTACATGAGGCAAGAAAAGCAGTAAAAGTTATTGATAAAAACCCTTAAATGTTATAATATCCCTGTGGACAACAGAATATTTATATTCTTCTGCCCTGGTCCAGAACCAGGGCCTAATTAAAAAATTAGTCCATAGGAGGAAACAATTGAGAAATTATGAACTTGCGCTGGTTTTTGATCCTTCCCTTGATGAACAGGGGATAGAGGATGAGCTTTCCAAGATTACCAAAATCATTGAAGAAGGCCAATCCAAGGTAGATGATATTGACAAATGGGGGATTAAAAAACTGGCTTATCCCATCAAAAAACAGGAAAACGGCTTCTATTGTTTTGTCCATTTTCAAGCAGAAGGTGAACTTCTGGATGAATTGGACCGGGTAAACAGGATTAATGACATGATTCTGAGACACCTTATAATCAAACTTGATCAATAATTATTTTAAACCATAAAGAGGGGAAATTATGGCTTATGGAGTAAACAATGTTTCAATACTGGGAAACCTCACCAGGGATCCGGAGTTGAGGTTTACCCCCAACGGCACCCCTGTGGCTGCGTTTGGCATTGCGGTCAACCGCAGGTATCAGGATAAACAGTCAGGTGAATGGGTAGACGACCCTTCATTCTTTAATGTATCGGTATGGTTTAAACTGGCTGAAAATTGTGCCGAAAGCCTGTCCAAGGGAGACAGGGTGCTGGTATCTGGCCGGCTTAACCAAAGAAGCTGGGAAGCCAAAGATGGACAAAAAAGATCCACGGTGGAAATAGTGGCCGATGTGGTAGCACCCAGCCTGGAGTTTGCTTCCTGTAAAATTAACAGGAATGCCAGGGAAGAAGGCGGTTATCAAGCCAGCCAGACAGATGAAGAAGTTGATTTTACTGATGAAGACATACCGTTTTAAGGTTAAATTTTAAAGAAGGAGTGTTTTTAATTGGCTAAGAAAAAAAGAAGAGATAGAAGAAGCGAATCATTATCAGCCCTTAATCTCAAACAGAGAAAGAGGTACTGTTATTTTTGTAAGGAAAATATAGAAGATATTGATTACAAGAATGTTAATGTATTAAGGAAGTTTATTTCTGATAAGGGTAAAATAAGGCCCAAGAGGTCCAGCGGAAATTGTGTTCAGCACCAGAGGAAAGTAGCTATTGCTATTAAAAGGGCCAGGGAGCTTGCCCTTTTACCATATTTTAAAAGATAGGTAATCTTTAATGTCCTTTGATAATTTGAATAAACCAGCAGTAAAAAGGCCGAATTTATTTTTGCTGGCGCTGTTAACCTTTCTGGCTACAGGGGTTTCCCTGATGGTGCCCCTGGCCGGCGTGGTGGGAGGGGCCCTGATTCCTGTACCGGCTACTATTCTGGTTGTAACCGGAAGAAAAAGAGATGCGGCCATATGTGCGGGCCTTGGTTTGCTACCCGTATTGTTCCTAAATTATGCCATGTTTGCTGCATTGGCTGTTTTTTTGCTGGGTACTGCCTTTCTATACTATTGGCTGGAGCAAAAAAAGTTGATACCTTTAAAGTCAGTATTACTGATTTTTTCAGTATTGGCGGTTTCCCTTTTACTTTATCTAGGGCTTCTGATGGCCATAAACGGATCAGGTGTATGGGCTCAGTATTTAGCAAATTACCGCGATTATGTAAGCAACCTGGCCAATGATCCGGCTATTGGAAGCTATGGCCGGCTGATAACTGCAGACGGCCAATTTGAACTGGTAATAAGCCAAACCCAAAGGTTGTTGCTGTTTATCCCCAAAATTGCAGCGGGAATAATTTTAGCAGCTACATTCTTTACAGCAATAGTAAATTATGCCATTAGCGGTGCTGTATTGAGTAAATACGGAACCAATCTAAAGAGACTGCCCCCATTCGTAAGCTGGGATTTGCCCTGGAATATGGTTTGGGGACTTATAGCGGGGATTTTATTTTTGCTGATCCCTTCCTTTACCAGCCTGAACAGCGACTGGCTATATATATTAGGAACCAACCTGTTAATTGTGTTTGGTTTTGTATACCTGGTGTTGGGAATTTCTGTTTTATGGGGAATTTTTGAAAAATACAGGGTTCGGATGCTGTGGAGAGTTATTGTTTTGGTACTGTTGGTTTTTTCAGGTTTTTTATTCTTACTTCTGCTGTTGGGACTGACTGATGTCTGGGTTAATATAAGGAAATTAAAAAGATAAGAACTATTAATTACAATTAGGAGGAAAAGTTGAAGATAATTCTTAAGAAATACCAGGAAAATTTAGGTGATGTTGGTGATATTGTAAAAGTTAAAGACGGTTATGCCAAAAATTATTTAATTCCTAATGATATAGCCCTGGAAGCAACCAGGGGCAATATAAAGCAGATGGAGCTGGTAAAAAAAGCAGTACAGAAGGTAGAAGCCAAAAATATTGCTGAAGCCCAAAAGCTGGCAGAACAAATAAAGGATATAGAAGTTACTTTTACGGTAAAGACCAGCGACGAGGGGAAACTTTACGGCTCTATTACCAATAAGGATATTGCCGAAAAGATACTGGAAGATAAAAAAATAGAACTGGACCGGAAAAAAATTGCTTTAGAGGGTCATTTAAAAGAAATTGGCGATTATGATATAGAAGTTAAGCTTTACAGGGATGTAAAATGCACCATAAAGGTTAAAATAGAAAGCGACAGGCCTTTAGAAGAGGTAAAACAGGAGGAATCCGGCCAAACCCAGACTAAACAGGACCAGGCCCAGACTGAGCCAGTTAAGGATAAACCAGAAGCAGAAGAAGGTCAGCCTGAGCAGGAGGGAGAACAGCCCGGGCAGGCCGAAGCACAAAAATAATGGGTAATACTAATCACAAAAGTAGATTATCCCCGATAGACACCTCTAAAATGGAGAGGATACCGCCCTACAATATTGAAGCAGAGGAGTCTCTGCTGGGAGCTATGCTCATATCCAGGGAAGCTATAGGCCAGGTAATAGAAATAGTCATTCCCGGCTCTTTCTATCGTAAATCCAACCAGACGGTGTACCAGGCAATTATTGAGCTTTTTTCCAAAGGAGAACCTGTAGATCCCATAACCCTGGCCGACTGCCTGGAAAAGAAAGGACAGCTGGAGCAAGTAGGCGGAAAAACTTTTATTCATTCTCTAATCAGTAATGTTCCACTTGCTTCCAATGCCTCCTACTATGCCCAGATTGTAAACCATAACCATATATTGAGAAGACTTATATATGCAGCTACTGAAATTGCTACCATGGGTTACGAGGTTCCTGATAACCTTTCATCCACTATTGATAAGGCCCAGCAGCTGGTATTTTCTGTTTACCAGGATTACAACCAGGGTAAAGACAGCAGCCGTATATCGCCCATGAAGGATATTCTATCCGAGGTATATGAGCAGGTGGAAAAGCTGTATGAACATAAATCTGATATTATAGGCATACCTACAGGCTTTATAGACCTGGATAAAAAGACCTCGGGACTTCAGAATTCAGACCTTATTGTAGTGGCGGCCAGGCCCGGTATGGGGAAAACCTCTTTTGCACTTTGCCTGGCCAAGCATGTAGCCATGGAAGAAAAATATCCGGTAGCCATATTTTCCCTGGAGATGTCCAAGCATCAGATAGCACAGAGGCTGCTTTGTGCCGAGGCCAGAATTGATTTGCACCGATTAAGGAGCGGTAACCTCAGGGATGATGAATGGCCCAAGCTGGCCCGGTCTATAGAGAAGCTGGCGGAAAGCCAGTTATTCATAGATGACACTGCATTTCTTACCGTAATGGACTTGAGGTCCAGGGCCAGGATGCTGGTAAGCACCTATGGTATCAAGTTATTGATTGTAGACTATCTGCAGCTTATGGGATCAGGCCTAAATTACAGGGATAACCGGGTACTGGAGATAACTGAAATTTCCCGTAACCTTAAAGGTATAGCCAAGGAATTAAATATTCCGGTAATAGCTATTTCCCAGCTTTCCAGGGAAGTGGAAAAAAGAGAAAGCAAAAGACCTGCCCTGGCAGATTTACGGGAATCGGGAGCCATTGAGCAGGATGCCGATATTGTAATATTTATATACCGGGATGAGTATTATGATGAGAAAAGCAAGGATCAGGGCATTGCTGAAATCAATATTGCCAAGCATAGGAACGGGCCTACTGCCAAGCTTAGCCTGAACTTTTATAAAGAATATGCACTTTTTAGAAATTTAACCAAGGTAAATGAGACTAATTAGGAGTTTGAAATGCCAAGTATAGTATTAGTAGGTACCCAGTGGGGTGACGAAGGTAAAGGTAGAATAACTGATCTGCTGGCCCAGAAAATGGATTATGTGGTCAGGTTCCAGGGAGGGGACAATGCCGGCCATACAGTGGTGCTTAAAGAAGAAGAATTTAAGCTGCACCTTATCCCTTCCGGAATATTTTATCCTGACACCATATGTGCCATCGGCAATGGGGTAGTAATCAACCCCCAGGTGTTAATAGAAGAAATAGAAGGGCTCCAGGCCAGGGGAATAGATGTAGGTAATCTAAGGATTAGCTGTAATGCCCATCTTATTATGCCTTATCATATGATGCTGGACAAAGCCGCCGAAGGCAGGCTGGGCAAATCCAAGATCGGTACTACCCATAAGGGTATAGGTCCTGTTTATGCAGACAAAGCAGCCAGGATCGGTATCAGGATCCAAGACCTGCTGGATCCCAAGATCTTCAAAACCAAGCTGGAGGAAGCCTTAAAGCTTAAGAATGCTATATTGGAAAAGATATATGGATTAAAACCCCTGGACCCAAGCCAGGTATTTGAGACTTATTGCGGTTATTCCCAGAAACTGGGCAAGTATATTATTGATACTTCCATCCTTATCAACAAAGCGCTGGATGCCAATAAAAAAGTTTTGTTTGAAGGAGCCCAGGCCACCATGCTGGATATAGACTATGGCACCTATCCCTTTGTTACCTCTTCTTCCACCATTGCTGGCGGAGCCTATATTGGTGCGGGAGTGGGTCCCGGGAGGATAGATGAAGTTCTGGGCGTAGTTAAAGCTTATACCACCAGGGTAGGATCAGGACCTTTCCCTACAGAGCTGGAAGATAAAATTGGAGATTTTTTAAGGCAAAGAGGCCATGAATACGGAACCACCACCGGAAGAGCCCGAAGATGCGGCTGGCTGGACGCCATCATATTGAGGTATTCAGCCATGATCAACCAGCTGGACAGCATAGCTTTAACCAAGCTGGATGTCCTAACCGGTTTGGACCAGATTAATATCTGCACCGGTTACCGGTATGGGCAGAACCTGTACCAGGAGATGCCTCCCCATCAGACAGTGATGCACAAATGCGAGCCTGTTTATGAGACTATGGAGGGGTGGAAAGACGATTTGAGCCATATAAAATCTTTTGGCGATTTGCCGGTGAATGCCCAGAAATATATACATCGTATAGAAGAATTGATCAAGGTTCCAGTTTCCATGATTAGCGTAGGAGCGGAGAGAAGCCAGATAATAATGAAGGATAGCATATTTGGGCATCAGCTGTTTGGGTCTGAAAATGCAGTAATCATATAATCTTAGGAGTGTCTATGAATGTATTAATTATCGGCAGCGGAGGAAGGGAGCATTGCCTGGCCTGGAAAATCTCTCACAGTAGAATGGCCGGCCATATTTATGCGGCACCCGGCAATGCAGGCATGTCCGATGTAGCTGAATGTATTGATATAGGGATAAATGAATTTGAAGCCCTGGCTGATTTTGCAGTCGGACACGAAGTAGGCCTTACTGTGGTGGGGCCTGAGGCTCCCTTAGTGGGGGGTATCGCCGATTATTTTAGGAAAAGAGGGCTGGATGTATTCGGTCCGGGAAAAGAAGGAGCCCAACTGGAAGGCAGCAAGGTTTTTACTAGAAACCTGGCTCAAAAGTATGGTGTACCGGCAGCGGAAGGAAAAGTATTTAGTGCAGAAGAATACAACGAAGCCAGGCAATATATTAAAAGCAGCAAAACCTACCCCCTGGTGCTTAAAGCCGATGGACTGGCTTTTGGCAAAGGGGTCATTATTGCTTCCGGGCGGGAACAGGCGTTGGATTGCTTGGATGATTTTTTTGTAGGACAAAAATTTGGACCAGCAGGAAACCAGATCATAGTGGAAAATTTTTTAACCGGCTATGAAGTTTCCCTGCTCTGTTTTTATGACGGAAACAATATAGTACCTTTGGATTTGGCCCAGGATTATAAAAGAATCAAAGATAATAACCAGGGAAAGAATACTGGAGGAATGGGAAGCTATAGTCCTGTACCCAAGGTAAATCAGGAACTCATGGAAAAAATAATGGATTCCATCATCGAACCCACCTGCAGGGGCCTGCAGCAGGAGGGAATAGATTACAGGGGAATCCTCTATGCCGGCCTTATGATTTCAGAAGGTCGGCCCTATCTATTGGAATACAATTGCCGTTTTGGAGATCCTGAAACCCAGGCAGTACTGCCCCGGATGGAAGACGACCTGTTGCCCTGGCTGCTGGACTGTTCACAGGCTAAATTAAAAGATACCCCTATCCAGTGGAGCGATGAATCATGCGTTTGTGTAGTACTGGCTTCAGCCGGTTATCCTGAAACCTCGTCAAAGGGAGACATTATTAAGGGTTTGGAAAAACTGGCTGAAACTTCAAACATAATGGTTTTTCACGCAGGAACCGCTTTCCACCAAAACCACCTGGTAACCGATGGGGGAAGGGTTCTGGGAGTGGTCGGTAAAGCGGCCAGCTTTGAACAGGCCAGGCAAAACATTTATGCTGCTATCAAGAACATAGATTTTAGGGGAAAGCAGTTCAGGAAAGATATTGCTTTAAATGTAGGGAGGTAATCAAATGAAGCCTGCAGTAGGTAAAGTAGCTATAGTTATGGGTTCAAGCTCAGATGAAGAAGTAATGAAACCAGCGGCCAATACTTTAAAAAAATTTGGTATAGAATATGATGTACACATATTATCCGCTCACCGTATGCCGCATAAGACCGCCTCATTTGCAGCAGAAGCTGGGGCCAAGGGGTACGAGGTAATAATAGCCGGAGCAGGGAAAGCGGCGCATCTGCCGGGGGTTATAGCCTCCCACACCACTCTTCCGGTAATAGGGGTTCCAGTTAGAACCTCTGACTTGGGCGGCCTGGATTCTCTGCTGTCCATAGTCCAGATGCCTTCGGGAGTACCGGTGGCTACGGTAGCCATAAACGGCTCCAAAAATGCAGCCCTGCTGGCCATAGAGATTATGGCTTTAAAGTATGACAGCTTGAAGGAAAGCCTGGTTAGATTCAAATCAGACTTGGAATCATAGAGTTTATTAAAAAAATATTAAAATTTGCCTCTCCATCTGGTGTATATTTGTTATTTTGTTATTATTTTCTCAGATTCAAGCTAATTTAAGGATGGTTTATGAGTGAGAAAATAAAGATAAAGGTAAATGGTTTCGGGTTCTTCTATGGCACCAACAAGATACTTTCAGGTATAGGTATGGGAATACAGGAAAAAACCATAACTGCCATAATCGGCCCTTCAGGATGCGGTAAGTCCACATTTTTAAGGTCTTTTAACCGCATGAATGACCTATTGGCCAAAACCAGGGTAGAGGGCCAGGTTTTAATAGACGATGTGGATATATACAGCAGTGAAATAGACGTAGTGGACCTCCGGAAAAGGGTGGGCATGGTTTTTCAGCGCCCTAATCCATTCCCTAAAACTATTTATGATAATGTGGCTTACGGGCTCAGGCTTCACGGCAGGTACAGCAAATCTGAGCTGGATCAAATAATTGAAATTAGTTTAAAGAAAGCCGCTTTATGGAATGAGGTCAAACATAAGTTAAATAAAAATGCTTTGGAGCTGTCCGGGGGCCAGCAGCAGAGATTATGCATAGCCAGGGTACTAGCCGTAGATTCTGAAATAATACTGATGGATGAGCCTGCTTCTGCCCTTGATCCTATATCTACCCAAAAAATAGAGGATTTAATAGATGAGCTTAAAGAGAATTATACCATCATTATAGTAACCCATAATATGCAGCAGGCGGCCAGGGTTTCCCAAAAAACTGCTTTTTTGCTTACTGAAGAAATTGGGCAGCCTGCTACATTGATAGAATTTGGGGATACTAATAAAATATTTACCACTCCTGCCGACAAAAGAACTGAAAATTATATTACCGGACGGTTTGGCTAATTAAATATTCATAGGCTTTGACATCTTATATCCAATAAAATATAATACCTCAATTAAATAACAGTTTATTTACAGTGGGAGTATATTCTAAATGAAGGTTTACCGTTTAACCAGGGAAGGTCATGAGATGTTGCTTAATGAGCTGGATGACCTGATTAAGAATAAAAGGAAAGAAATTGCTGACCGTCTCAGGGATGCCAAGAAATCAGGTGGAGACCTTAGTGAGAATTCTGAATATGAATATGCCAAGAATGAGCAGGCTTTTATAGAGGGCAGGATAGAGCAGATTAATGAGATTCTGCAAAACCATATTATCATAGATGAAGATAACGGTGGAACCCATGTAGACCTGGGATCCACAGTGGTAGTAAAAGATATGGGCAGCGGCAAGGAAAAACGGTATAAAGTAGTAAGTTCCATAGAATCTGATCCTGAAAAGAATAAAATATCTGATGAAAGTCCCATAGGAAGTTCTCTTCTTAACAAAAAAATTGGCGATGAAATCATTGTTAAGACCCCTCAGGACAAAAAGAAATTTAAGATAATAGACATAGTCTAGCCTTTAATTATTTAAACCGGTGGTAGTTATATGAATAATAGCAGCTTCAATGAAAAGTACCTGGTGGAAACAGAACAGCCTTTAAGCGAACCTCTGCAGCTAAAACTGGACCAGATAAAAAGCATGAAGCAAAAAGGGGAAAAGCTGTACTGCAATGATTTTAAGCCTGATATTGACCTGGAAACCTTAAAGGAAAAATTTAAAGACTTACAGCAAGGTGATAAGACTCCCCGGGAGTTTAAGGTAGCCGGCAGGATTACTGGCTTCAGGAAACACGGGAAAGCTACTTTTGCCGATCTGAAGGACCCTAAGGGCAAACTTCAACTTTACCTCAGTCAAAAAGTAGTGGGAGAAGAACAATACCATAAGTTTGGGCAGCTGGATATAGGAGATTGGATAGGAGTAGAGGGACCCCTCTTTAAAACCCGGACCGGTGAGCTTTCTTTAAGTGTGCAGCAGTACAAATTGCTTTCCAAGTCCATTAGGATACTGCCGGAGAAGTGGCATGGCTTAAAGGATAAGGAGCTCAGGTATAGACAGAGGTATCTGGACTTCCTGGTTAATCCTCAGGTCAAGGAAGTATTTCTTAAAAGAATAAAAATAATAGAAAAGATAAGAGAATTTTTAAACCAAAAGGGTTTTTTGGAGGTGGAGACGCCAATGCTTCAAACTATTCCGGGCGGAGCCACAGCCAGGCCATTTGTTACTCACCATAATGCCTTGGATATAGATCTGTATCTAAGAATAGCGCCGGAACTTTATTTAAAACGCCTTATAGTGGGTGGGTTTGAAAAAGTTTATGAGATAAACAGAAATTTTAGAAATGAAGGAATATCCTATAAACATAATCCTGAATTTACCATGCTGGAATTTTACCAGATGTTTTCTAATTATCAGGAGCTGGCCCTGCTTACCCAGGATTTGGTAAAATATGCAGCTGGGCAGGCGCTGGGCAGCCTCAAAGTCAGCTACAGGGGCCAGGATATTAACCTGGAAGGTGATTGGAAAAAAATAAGTATGGTAGAAGCCATAAAAGAAATAGGCGATATTGAGGTTAGCTTTGACCATAGTAAGGAACAGCTGACAAAGGTAGCCCAGGGCTTAGGCTTGGAAATACCTGCCTTTTTTGGCAAGGGTAAAATCATAAACCAAATCTTTGAAGCAGTGGTGGAACCTAAGCTTATCCAACCTACCTTTATCATGGATTTTCCCAAAGAAATATCTCCTTTAGCCCAGCAGCATCCTGACAACCCGGAACTGGTAGAAAGATTTGAGCTGTTTATAGGGGGAGAAGAGATAGCCAATGCTTTTACGGAGTTAACTGATCCCGCTGAACAACTGTCCAGGTTTATGCTTCAGTCTAAAAGCAGTGATGAAGAAGAAAGGCTTAGCGGCAAAATTGACCAGGATTTCATTAAGGCGCTGGAATACGGAATGCCCCCTACCGGGGGAGAAGGCATAGGCATAGACCGGCTGGTTATGGTGCTAACCGGGTCAGAATCCATTAAGGACGTATTGCTGTTTCCATTGATGAAGCCCGAACAGGAACCTGGGCAAGTTAATATTTGATTTTAAAAATGTTATAATGCAATCGGTGATGTCAATATGTTATGCGATTTTTGTGGCAGCAATGATGCCAATGTCCATTTAATTAAAATCATTGATAATCAGGTAGAAAAAGTTAATTTATGTGAAGATTGTGCCCGTCAGATTTCCATGGGATCAGACCAGGACATCCTTGAAGGTCTGGCTGATATTTTGATTAAATTATTTACGCATCGTAATAAGGGGCAATCATCCAAGTCTCTGCCTGAGATAAAAGAAAGTGCCGAAGGCAATAAAAAGTGCGTTAATTGCGGTATAGATCTGAGCACTATTAAAAAAACAGGTAAGGTGGGTTGCGCCCATTGCTATAAAGAATTTAGTGAAGTATTTTTACCGCTATTGGAAGCTATACATGGAAGTGTGGAATACAAGGGTAAAATACCTGTCAATTCTAGTTTTACCTATAAAGTGGAAAAGAAAATAAAGGATTTAAAAATCAGGCTTAATGAAGCGGTTATCATAGAGAATTTCGAAGAAGCGGCTAAATTAAGGGATATGATTAAAAGACTACAAAAGAGACTCTATGTAAAGAGTAAAAAATGAAAGGCCTAACCACATACCTTAAAGCCAGGAAAAATGTGGCGGACAACGGTCCGATTTTGTATAGCAGGGTTAGTGTATCCAGAAACCTGGTTGGCTATAATTTTGGACAGACTATCAGTACACAGGATAAGAAAAAGATACTATCACTGGTTAAAATAACCGCTTCCAATATAGATGAATTTTCCCATTTTGCTTTTTTTGACTTAAGAAGGCTTAACCAGCTGGAGAGAGAGCTATTGGTAGAAAGCAATATAATCACCCGGACCATGGTTAGCAAAGTGACCGGAAAAGGGGTGTTTATAAAGTTAAAAGATAATGGAAGCAATACCATAAGCTCAGTGATGGTAAACGAAGATGACCACTTTAAGATTCAAGCCCTTACTCCCGGCCTGGGACTTTATGAAGGCCATAAGAATGTAATTGGCTTAGAAAAGCAGCTGGAAAGCAAGTTAAGCTTTTGTTTTGACCGTGATTTAGGATACCTTACTGCCTGTCCCACCATGGTGGGTTCAGGATTTGAAGCGTCAGTGCTGGTTCACCTGCCCTCGCTAGTGATGAGCTTCAAGATTAACGACTTGATAAAAAGACTGAACCAGCTTAATTGTACCTTGCAGGGCTATCATTTAGAAGGGTCAGAGGTCTTAGGTAACCTGTTTCTGGTATCAAAGGAAAGTTCACTGAAAAACAATGATATCGACACTGTTGAAGAAATGGTAGCAATTTGTTTAAATATCATTGAAGAGGAAAACTTGCAGACGGAAGCTTTAATTAAGGATACGCCCATAAGCGTGGCGGATAATATATATAGGTCTTACGGGGTCCTTGAATATGCGCAGCTGCTATCATTTGATGAAGCTATTGAACTTCTGTCTATGGTGCTTTTAGGTAAAAAGTTGAAAATCTTGTATAATTTAAAGGAGTTTGATTTTTATCAGGTGATAAATATAATTGGTAATTCATATATAAGAAGTTATTTTGGAAATAAGGATGATACCGAAGATCAGGTTGATGCTATAAGGGCAGATATACTGAGAAAAGAAATTTTAAAAGGGAATGATTAATATGTTTGAGAGATTTACAGAAAGGGCCAGGAAAGTTGTAGTCAGGGCTCAGGATGAAGCCAGGTTCCTAAAGCAGAATTATATAGGAACCGAACACCTTTTGCTGGGCCTTATAGATGAAAAGGAAGGTATTGCCTCTAAGGTTTTAGAAACCCTTAATGTTACTGCTACCGATATAAGAAATGCCGTTAATGATTCGGTTACAGAAGGAAGCTCGGAATCTTATGAGCATATACCGTTTACTCCCAGAGCCAAGAAAGTGTTAGAGCTTTCCTTAAGAGAAGCATTGCAGATGGGGCATAACTATATTGGCACTGAACATATATTGCTGGGTTTGTTAAGGGAAGGGGAAGGAGTAGCGGCCAGGGTACTTAACAGCCTGGGTATAACTTTAGAAACGGTTAAATCCAAGGTTAAGGAAGTACTAAACAAGTATCCCTTCTACTCCCAAAGCCAGGATAACCAGACTTCGGCCAGAAGCGGAAAGAAAGTTCTTAAGACTTTAAGCCAGTATGGCAAAGATTTAACCTTGATGGCCCAGGAAGGCAAGCTTGATCCGGTAATAGGGAGGAAAAAAGAAATAGAAAGGCTGATGCAGATACTTTCCAGAAGGACCAAGAATAATCCCATACTTATTGGAGAGTCTGGAGTGGGCAAAACTGCTATTGTGGAGGGTTTGGCCCAACAGATAGTATCACAATCAGTTCCTTCCAACCTGCAGGATAAAAAGATTTTTACCCTGGATTTGGGCTCATTGGTAGCAGGGTCCAGGTACAGGGGTGATTTTGAAGAAAGGCTTAAGAAAGTTCTGGCTGAAATAAAAGAAGATGGTGATGTAATATTATTTATCGATGAGGTCCACACCTTGGTAGGAGCGGGAGCAGCTGAGGGGGCTATTGATGCTGCCAGCATATTAAAACCCATGATGGCCAGGGGGGAAATACAAACCATTGGAGCTACCACTAATAGTGAATTCCGGAAATATGTAGAAAAAGATAAAGCTTTGGAAAGAAGGTTTCAACCCATATATGTGGATGAGCCCAGCGTGTTTGAAACCATTGAAATATTGAACGGCTTAAAGAAAAGATATGAGGCTTTCCATAATTTAACCATAACCGATAATGCCGTTTCCAGTGCAGCCAAGCTTTCCCAGCGCTATATTTCTGACCGGTTTTTGCCGGATAAGGCCATTGACTTAATAGACGAAGCTGCTTCCAGGGTCAGGATACGGGCATTGGTAACTCCTCCTGATCTTAAGGAGATAAACAAGGATATAAACAAAATTGTAAACGAAAAGGAAGATGCCATAAAGTCGCAGGATTTTGAACGGGCAGCGCAGCTGAGGGATAAGGAAAAGCAGCTTATTAAGGAAAAAAGGGAAATCGAAGAAAGAAACAAGCGCAGCGACCATACCGAGAAAATAGTGGTAGATGAAAATGAAATAGCTGAAGTACTTTCCAGCTGGACTGGGGTTCCGGTTTATAAATTAACCTCCACAGAGTCTAAAAAACTGATGAATATGGAAAAGGAGCTTCACCGCCGGGTAGTAGGCCAGGATGAAGCTATAAAGACAGTGTCAAAAGCTATCAGGCGTACCCGGTCAGGATTAAAAGATCCTAAAAGACCTATTGGTTCCTTTATGTTTTTAGGGCCTTCAGGAGTAGGCAAGACTGAGCTGGCCAAAACAATTGCTGAATTTTTATTTGATAGGGAAGAGGCACTGATACAAATTGATATGTCAGAATATATGGAAAAACATTCTGTATCCAAGCTGGTAGGCTCGCCTCCAGGATATGTGGGTTATGATGAGGGAGGACAGTTAACCGAAGCTATTAGGAGAAGGCCTTACAGCGTTATATTGCTGGATGAAGTGGAAAAAGCCCATCCAGATGTATTTAACATTCTGCTTCAAATATTTGAAGACGGACATCTTACAGACTCTCAGGGCAGAAGGGTTGATTTTAAAAATACGGTAATCATCATGACTTCCAATTTGGGAGCAAGGGAGATACAGAAGAATACTCCTTTAGGGTTTAAGGCTGCTGATAACCGTGAGCTGTCCTACAATGAAATAAAAGATAAGGTGATGAGTGAGCTAAAACAGACTTTCAGGCCTGAGTTCTTAAACAGGGTAGATGAGGTAATAGTATTCCATAAACTGACTAAAGAGCAGATTTACAGCATCATAGACTTGATGATTTCCAGGCTGGCCCAGCAGCTGGAACTGCAGGGTATCATAATAGAAATTACTGAATCTGCCAAAGAGCTGCTACTGAATAAAGGCTATGATGAAAAAATGGGAGCCAGGCCCATGAGAAGAAGTATACAGAACTTAATTGAAGATCCTATCTCGGAGAAAATCATAAATGGCGAAATAAAGAGTGGCCAAGCGATAAGGGTCAGCTCCGAAGATGGCCAGATGATATTTGATATAAAAAAAGTAAACGGCAGTATGCTAAAAGTCTAAAAGATGGAAAAAAAAGAAGAAAAGCTATTGTTGGAAAGCCTTAAAAGGGTTTCTCCCGGCACTGTGCTTAGAACAGGTATTGAATACATATTGCAGGGCAAAACCGGGGGCCTGGTTGTAGTGGGTGATTCTGATGAGGTGCTGAAGCTGGTAAACGGCGGTTTCTATATTGGTACTGCTTTTACTCCTGCCAAATTTTATGAATTGGCCAAGATGGATGGGGCTATTATCCTTAGTTCTGATGCTAAAAAGATCTTGTATGCCAATACCCATTTGTTTCCCAACCCGGAAATAGAGACCTCGGAAACCGGGACCAGGCACAGGACAGCGGAAAGGGTGGCTAAGCAGACCAAGAACCTGGTTATATCTATTTCCCAGAAAAGGGATATTGTAACTTTATATATAGACAATATTAAGTATATGCTGGAAGAGCCAAGAGTAGTGTTGTCTAAGGCCAACCAAGCCCTTCAGACCTTGGAAAAATACAAGAAGGGTTTGGACCAGCTAACCTTTAATTTAACTATCAGGGAACTTGAAGATCTGGTGACCTTGTTCGATGCAGTAAGTGTGCTGCAAAGATCAGCTATTGTACAAAATACAGAAAAAGAGGTAAGAAAATATATATACGAGCTGGGCGCCGATGGAAGGCTGCTCAAAATGCAGGTAGAAGAGCTGATGGCTAATGTAGTAGATGACAGTATCAAGATAATTAAAGATTATTCCCACCCCAGACAAGAGGAAACGGCTTTACAGATCAAGGACCATATAAATTTTCTTTCATCCGATGAGGTCCTGGATTTGGATAAGATTGCCAAGCTGATAGGATATGATCCGGAAGGGAACTTACGGGAATTTAATGTGCACCCCAGGGGTATAAGGATTGTGAATGAAGCCCGGAGGCTGCCTCAAGCCGTACTAAATAATTTAATAGAGAGGTTTGGTAATCTCAGCAATATAATGGCAGCAAGCGTGGATGACTTGATAGAAGTAAACGGAATGGGAAAAGTAAGGGCAAAATCACTTTATGATAAATTAAAGAAATTTTCTGAGTATTATTTGTATAATGAACCTTATAATTTAAGGGGAGGGGTAGTACAAAAACTTAATTTGTGATATAAACATTTTTATTTATTAAACAAAGACCATTATATGAATGTTGCCATAATCACCGCGGCTGGTAGGGGTACCAGACTTAAAAGCAATGTTAGCAAACAGTTCCTAAATTTATATGGAAAACCAATAGTAGCTCATACCTTAGATACTTTTCAAAAAGCCTCTAAAATAGATTTAATTTATTTGGTAGTCTCCCCCGATTATTTAGATTTTTGTAATACCCACATTATTAAGAAATATAAGTACAGTAAAATAAAGGAAGTGGTATTAGGGGGCAATACCAGGCAGGAATCAGTTTTCAATGCTTTGCAGAAGCTTCCCCAGGATACAAGCATAGTATCAGTGCATGATGGGGTTAGGCCCCTGATAACTGCAGAGGAGATAGATAAAATAATTTCTGCTTTAGTTGTTGCCAATCGAAAAGATCCGGAGATAAAAGGGATAATTATGGCTGCTCCTGCTTATGAAACTATAAAAAAAATTTCAGGAAACGATATAATTGAAAAAACCATTCAAAGGAATTTGGTCTGGCATGCCCAGACTCCCCAGGTTTTCTTCTATTCTACTCTTAAGGAAGCCCATCTTCAGGCCGTAAGTTCCAATTATGTGGGAACTGATGATGCGGGACTGGTGGAAATGCTGGGAAAAAAGGTAAAAATATTTAGGGGAAGGCATGAAAACATTAAAATAACCACCCCTACGGATTTATTTTTAGCGGAGCTGATTATGAGCAGGAAAGGTAATGAATAGGAAAGGAGTCACAGGGTGAGGGTAGGTATAGGATATGATGTACACCGGCTAAAAAAGGGGCGGAAATTAATACTGGGAGGGGTAGATATAAGCTATCACTTGGGTCTAGACGGCCATTCCGATGCTGATGTATTAATACATGCAATAATGGATGCCATGCTGGGGGCAGCAGGGTTGCCCGATATTGGAGTAAATTTTCCGGATAATGATTCAGCATATAAGGATATTTCCAGCCTTAAACTTCTTAAGAAAGTAAATCAGCTGGTTACCGGCAAGGGATTTACCCTGGTAAATGTAGATTCTACGGTTATTGCCCAAGAACCCAAGCTATCCCCATATATGGAGCAGATGCGGAACAACCTGGCAGAAACGCTTAATATTGATTTAGGGGCAGTAGGAATAAAAGCCACTACCACTGAAGGGTTGGGTTTTTGCGGACAGGGCTTAGGCATTGCAGCCCAAAGTGTGGTTCTATTAGAATAATCCTGTATAACTGGGTTTGATAATGAAAGTGGATTATAATTTATTTTTAGCAATTTAAAAGCAAGGGCAAAACTGATAATATAAGTAGAAGACCTTAAACCATAAGTGAAAAGTTATTAAAAGAAGGAAATGGAATAATTGTGGGGCTAATAGGAGAAATTAAAGAACAGGTAAGGGCAGCTAAAGAAAGGGACCCGGCCGCAGTAAGCAGTTGGGAGATAATGACTACTTATTCCGGGCTTCATGCAGTAGTGGCCCACCGTATTGCACACTGGCTACATAAAAAGAAAATTCCTTTTCTGCCCCGGTGGTGCTCGCAGGTTAGCCGTTTCATTACCGGTATTGAAATACATCCTGCCGCTAAAATTGGACGCAGGCTATTTATAGACCATGGCATGGGAGTAGTTATTGGTGAGACCACGGAAATTGGTGATGATGTTACCATTTACCAGGGGGTAACTTTAGGGGGCACTGGTAAGGAAAAAGGTAAAAGGCACCCCACTATAGGCAATGGGGTTACCATTTCAGCAGGAGCTAAAGTACTGGGCTCAATTACAGTGGGAGATTATGCCATCATCGGTGCCCAGGCGGTAGTAATTAACCCTGTACCCGAAAGGTGTACTGTGGTAGGGGTACCGGGCCGCATAGTCAGGTTAGGGGGAGAGAAGGTGCTCTCGGACGAGTTTCATCGCATGAAATTACCCGATCCGGTTAATGAACTATTAAGTGATTGCTGTGCTCGTATAAATTTGTTGGAAGCAGAGCTTAAAAAGCTGAAAAACGAAAAGGAAGGGGAAAATGGGTAATCTGGTAGTTTTTAATACCTTAAGCAAGAAAAAAGAAGAATTTATCCCGGCGCAAAAGGATAAGGTAAAGATGTATGTATGCGGCCCTACCGTATATAATTACATTTCTATAGGTAATGGCAGGCCCATAGTAGTATTTGATATGGTAAAAAACTACCTTGAATACCGTGGCTATAAAGTGGAGTTTGTGCAGAATATAACAGATATAGAAGATAAAATAATAAATAAGGCTAATCAGGAAAAGGTGAGCTACAAGGAGATAACCCAAAGGTATATCGAAGCTTTCTTAGAGGATTTAGATAATCTTAAAGTAGGGCCTTTTACCCATATGCCCCTGGCTACAAACATGATTGATCAAATAATAAAAACCATTCAGGCTATCATAGATAATGGATATGGTTATGTGGTTGATGGAAATGTCTACTTTGAGGTAGCTAAATTTCCCTCCTACGGAAAGCTCAGCGGCCAGAAAATAGAAGAAATGAAAAGCCAGGATGATAATGCTGAGCTGGGCAAAAAGAACAAAGTGGATTTTGCCCTCTGGAAAAAAGCAAAACCGGGAGAGCCTAGTTGGCCCAGCCCTTGGGGAGAAGGAAGGCCGGGATGGCATATAGAATGTTCTGCTATGTCTACTGATTTATTAGGCAGCAGTATAGATATCCATGGGGGCGGGTTGGATTTGGTATTTCCCCATCACGAAAATGAGATTGCCCAATCTGAAGCAGCTAACCCTGGCCAGGGTCAGTTTGTAAAATACTGGTTGCACAATGGGATGATAGAGGTCAAAGATGAAAAAATGTCTAAATCCAGTGGGTTGAAAGAAAACTGGATACTAAAGAACCTGCTAAAAAAATATAACCATAATGTTATAAAAATGTATATTCTTTCTACCCATTACCGGAGTCCTTTGGAGTTTAGTGAAGAAAAACTTCAGGAAGCAACTAAAGCAGTTTCCAGGATAACCAATACCTTGAGGAACATAAGGTTTTTGATGGAAGAAAAAACCCCGGTACCAGGACAAAAAGATGATTATGATAATTTTCAAAAGATGGCTGATAAGGCTGTGTTGGAATTTAGGTCCAGCATGGATGATGATTTTAACTCGGCCAAAGCCATAGGTGATGTTTTTGAGATGATTAAAAAGGTGAACTCATTAATCCAGGATACTAATTTTAAAAATAGTGAATGGTCTATAAAGGGGCTGGAACTGGTTTATGGGCTCATACTGGAACTTATGCAAATTCTGGGTTTTGATTTTATGCATGAAGTGGAGCATCCGGAGAAGAAATCAAAAATCAGCCAGCAGGAGATAGAAGATTATATTGCCCATAGAAATAAAGCCAGGGCTGACAAGGATTTTGCTAAGGCAGACCAGATAAGGGAAGAGCTGGAAAAAAGGGGAGTTGTATTAGAAGACAGAAAAGAAGGGACCATATACAGGTATGAACATGGAGAATAAAGTTTATGAGCTAATAGGCAAACGCCGAAGCATCCGTAAATTTTTGCCAAAAACCATAGCTAAGGATGCCCTAAACAGGATGGTGGATGCTGCCAGGCTAGCTCCCAGTGCTGCTAATATGCAGCCTTTGGAATATATAATAGTAGATCAAAAAGAACAAAGGGAGAAGATTTTTCCTTTAACCAAATGGGCAGGATACATATCACCGGAGGGTACACCGGCACCCGGAGAAGAGCCGATGGCCTACATTGCAGTTGTAATAAACCAGCAGATTGCCAAGGCAGGTTATTATTTGATTGACTGCGGCCTGGCAGTAGAGAACCTTATATTGACTGCTCTCCAAGACGGTATAGGCAGCTGCATTATAGGTGCCTGCAATAAAGAAAAAATTGCAGGGATTATAAAATTACCAGCTAATTACCAGCTTGAACTGGTAATAGCACTTGGCTACCCTGCCCAATCTTCTATTGTTTTTGATATGGACTCATCCGTAAAATATTACCTGGATGATAATAAAACCATGCATGTTCCTAAAAGGCAGCTAAAAGATATATTGCATTACAATCAATATTGATTATGCAAACAGGCCATAATACAGAATTGATATACGGAAATAATGCAGTGCTGGCTGTGCTTACTTCTAATGCCGGCCGGAGGAAGGTTTACCGCTTATTCTTAACCGGAAGCAAGAAAAAAACCCCGGTCATAAAAAATATTTTGAGCCTATGCCAGAAGAAAAAAATTCAAATAGTAGAGCAGGATAAAAATACTTTTGAGCTTAATATAACCAGGTCTCTAAGCAGGCGGGATCTGGAGTCGACACAAGGTATTGCCTTGGAGGTGTCTAGCTATAATTATTACCAGCTAGATAATTATCTACAATCCGGGCACTCTCCTAAAAGGTTCTTGGTTATGCTGGATGGTATAACTGATGTCGGCAATTTTGGATCAATAATCAGAAACGTAAGTGCTTTTGAAGCCGATGGAATTATTATTGGCAAAAACCGAAGTGCACAGGTAAATCAGAGAGTAACCAAAACTTCTGCAGGTGCTTTAGAAAATACCAGGGTGTTCAGGGTAACCAATTTAGCCAGAAGCCTGCAAAAGCTTAAGGATAATGGTTTCTGGATCTATGGTTCAGAAGTAGAAGGCTCAATACCCATGAAGGAAGTACCCCTGGCTTTTCCTTTGGTAATAGTGCTGGGAAGTGAGGGTAAGGGCATCAGTAATCTGACTGCCAAGATGTGTGATTATCTAGTAAAAATTGATATGAGCAACAATATACAGTCTTTAAATGTTTCTGTAGCCAGCGGAATATTGATGCACTGGGTATACCAGGAGATGAAACAATGAATGAACTGGTAATAGTAGATGGCTACAATTTCATATTTCACTATGCAGCTGAAACAAAAATGGACAATGACAGCCTAACCTACTACCGGGATCGCCTAATCAATGATCTTGCCGGGTATAAAGCCAGCAAAAATAAAGATGTGGTCCTGGTTTTTGATGCCCGCCACAGCAGCAATGCTACCAGGACTACTCATATGATTAATCAAGTGAGGATTATTTATTCCAAAAAAGGGGAGACTGCAGACACAGTTATAGAAGAAATGGTAAACCAGGATCAAAGCCACAATAAAATTTTTGTGGTTACTTCAGATTATGTACAGCAAAAAGTGGTGTTCAGGAAAAATGTATACAGGCTGTCTTCCCGGGAATTCGGGTTGCAGTTAAATGAGCTTAAAACACAATTAAGGCAGCAAGTAAACCAGCTAAACAAGCAATCTAATACTTCTTTTTATAATCTAGGGGCCAGGCTAAATAAAAAGGACTGGGATGATTTCACTAAAATCAGAAATAATTAGCCTGATAGTTTTAATTATAGTATTAATATCGGCAGTGGGTTGCGGATTATTTTATTATAAGCCCGGAATTGAAGATACAAGCGAAAGGGCCAATACAGGATTTATAGTAGCGGAAGTGATTGATGGAGATACTTTGGTTATAGAAGGCGGAGAGAGAATCAGGCTAATTGGCATAAATACCCCGGAAGAAGGCCAGTATTTTTATAGGGAAGCCAAACAAGCCCTGGAAGCTATGGTAGAAGGGAAAAATATAAAGCTGGAATCAGATATTTCTGACCTGGACCAATACGGCCGGCTGTTGAGATATGTATATAAGGACAATTTGTTTGTAAATCTGGAAATGGTAAAACGGGGTTTTGCCCATTCTTATAGTTATCCGCCGGATCTAAAACATCAGGATCAATTGCTTCAGGCCCAGGAATACGCCAGGCAAAACAGTTTGGGTTTGTGGGAACAAAGCAGCTCCCCCCTGGAGGTTAAAATCCAATATGATGCCCCTGGTGATGACAGCCAGAATATCAATCAGGAATATGTAATAATTACTAATACTTCTTCTTTTTCTATGGATGTAACAGGGTTTACTATCAAAGACCGGGGAACCAACATTTTTAAGTTCCCCAGGTTTGAACTACAAAGCGGCCAAACCATTTTTGTACATAGTGGTTACGGCAAAAATGAAGACGGCCACTTTTACTGGAATAGCGATACCCCTGTATGGAATAACAGTGGCGACACCTTGTTTATAAGGGATAGGGAAGGACTTCTGGTGGCCATTTTTGATTATTAAACGTCTTTGTAGTGGGATTCATGTTTAATCCAGTACAGGGAAGGGTGTATTAATTTTTGCCACCTTATTTTTATTATACGGAAAAGTATCTTAAATAATTGGCTTAATGCATTCCCATGGTTGGCCAGGGCCAATTTCATGCCTTCTATCCGGTTGTCAGCATAATTTACAACGGCTGAGGTTTCTTTAAGCTGTTTATCTGTAGGAATTTGAAACTGGTAAAGGAGGTTCAGCCGGTTTAAGGCTTCAGCCCCCTCATATATTTCATTCCAAACGCATTTTTTACTGCTGTCTACCTCGCATTTACCCTCTTGAGATCCACCGCAGGGACCGTTTCTTAATTCCTTGGGACATCTCATAGGGCAGACAAAACCGGTAGTGGACAGGATACATTGACCACAAGACCTGCAGTCAAAGATTAGTTCCTTTAGTTTTTCTTCTAAAAAAAACAGAACCCTATAGATGCATCTGAGATGCAGGAACGGCTTTGGTTTAGGTTTAAATTGCTTTGTGCTGGTAAACGAAACCATATATTTACTCCTTAAAGCGTAAAGTTTAGCTAAATAATTTAATAAATGTTATTCTAATTTATTTTTGATGTCAAACTACTAAGCTGATTGACATTTTGACTAAAAGGTATAAACTAATAAAAAAAGTTAAGCATGCCTAAATTATGGAAAATACTAAATTGATGTCTTTGGCATCTGCAAAACCAAATATTGAATTGACTATAGCGGAAATTGCAGGTGGATATGGAATGAGGAGGAAACTGGCTGATATGGGCTTGGTTCCCGGCACTAAGATCAAAGTGTTAAGCCGTAATATGCTTGGTCCTATTATACTAGCTGTTAGAAATTACCGGTTAGCCATAGGCAGGGGTGTAGCTTCTAAAATAATGGTTAGCTAAACTCCCATTTCTTCTTCAATAAAATGGGTATGTATTTTGCCTTCATTAAAATTCTTATTTTCCAGAATTCTTTTATGGAAAGGTATAGTAGTTTTTATACCTTTTATTTTGAATTCATTTAAAGCTCTTTTGGACCTTGCTATTGCCTCTTGCCTGTCATTTCCCCATACTATAAGCTTAGCCAGCAAAGAGTCATAAAAGGGTGATATGTTAGAGTTAGCATGTACAAAGGTATCTACCCTTATGCCGGGCCCTCCTGGTAGGTGGTAGTCAGTTATATGGCCTGGACTGGGAGAAAAGTTCTTATCCGGGTCTTCTGCATTTATCCTGAATTCAATGCAGTGTCCGCGGCCGGAATAATCATGCCCGGTATTCAGTTTTTGGCCTGAGGCTAAAAATATCTGCTGCTTGATTAAATCCAGGCCGGTAACCATTTCGGTTACGGGATGCTCTACTTGGATACGGGTGTTGATCTCAATAAAATAAAAGTTATGCTTATGATCCATTAAAAATTCTATGGTTCCCAAATTCTGGTAACCAATACTCCGGGCAGCATGGGCAGCCATTTCATACATAATTTTACGGTCTCTGGGGGACAGAGCCATGGAAGGAGCTTCTTCTATTAGCTTCTGATGCCTTCTCTGTATGGAACATTCCCTTTCTCCCACACAGGAAATATGGCCGTATTTATCAGCTATAATCTGAAATTCAATATGCCGGGGTTTGGATATATATTTTTCTATATAAACCTCTTCCGTGCCAAAAGATGATCTGGATTCAGATATGGCTAATGGAAAATAATTCATTAAATCCTTTTTGTCATTGCATATCCTCATACCTTTGCCGCCGCCGCCGAAACTGGCTTTAATTATGAGGGGGTATCCTATTTTCCGTGCTAGTTTTAATGCCTCCCTTGTATCTATGACATTGCCTGTTGAACCAGGTATTACTGGTATTTTATTTTGATGCATAACTTCTATGGCCTTGGATTTATTGCCGGCCAGCATTATGGATTCTTTGGGCGGTCCAATAAAAGTTAGGCTGTTTTGCTGACAGGCATCTACCAAGGTAGGATTCTCGGAAAGAAACCCATAACCAGGATGTAGGGCATCGCAGCTGCTTATTTCAGCAGCTGCGATTATATTGCTAATATTAAGATAGCTTTTTTGAGGTGGTGGTGGTCCGATACAGATGCTTCTGTCTGCAATCCTGGCATGCAGGGAATCCTGGTCTGCAGTAGAATAAACGGCAACAGTTTCCAGATCCATTTCCTGGCATGCCCTTATAATCCTGACTGCTATCTCGCCTCTATTGGCGATTAGAACTCTTTTGAACAATTCAAATTTCCTTTTTAATAAGCATTATAATCTGGCCAAATTCTACCGGCTGTTCGTTCTCTATCATTATCTTATCTATCACCCCATCAAGTTCAGCAGTAATTTTATTCATTAATTTCATGGCTTCAACAATACACAGGGTGTCACCCTTGCTGACCGCTTGGCCTTCTTTGACAAAGGGTTCTGCCTGTGGGGAAGGTGAACTGTAGAAGGTACCCACTATTGGAGATTTAACCTCTATCAAGTTCTCTTGGTAATCTGGCTTTCGAGGTTCAGGGGAAGAGGGGGGAGCGGCTGCAGACTGTTTGTTTATGGATATCTTTACTCCATCAACCTCAAAATTAATATTCCCGATATTGGAAGTTTCTACCAGGTCAGTTATTTCCCTTAACTTTTTTAAGCTGAGTTTATCCAGGTGTTGTTTTGCTTGCTCGGTCTGGGCTGGGGGTAACGGTTGTTTTTTATTTAAAAATGCTATGGTTTTTTCTGGAAAGAAACAGTAACTTAATATATGTTCCGGTTTATCAGTTATATTCTTTAGTTCCTCCCGGCATTGCTTATAAAGGTTTTCAGAAGGCAACTCCCAATATTTGTCATCCTTAATGCTGTTCAGGATGCTGGCTTCCAACTTGATATCGCGGGGAGGTTTTCCGTAATAACCAGCTAAATATTTCTTTATTTCATCGGAAGCAATTTCCCATCTTTTTTCAGAAATTAAAGTGTTTAGGATGGCTTGGCTGGCAATTATTTGTCCCATAGGGGTAGCCAATGTAGGATTGCCCAGCTCTCCCTTGATAGTGATTATTTCCTTGATTACCCTATTTATATTTTCCATCTCTCCTATTTCCTTAAGCTGTCTTACTACCGAGCTTATCAGCCATTTGGGCAGCAGGCTCTGATTTGATTCGAAAAGGGAGGAAGTGTCAAAGAAAAAGTCTTGGATTAAAAACGGGTATATGTTTTTCTTAACTATTTCAAATGCCTGTAGGGCCTTAGTCCAATTCAGGTTAAAAGATATACTGGAATCTTTTAAGCTTAATAAAAAAGCGAAAATGGTGGGGCTGTAATCTTGATATGAGGAGGGTAAAAAACTCAAGTCAACCCCACCACCTCCATTAGCACAAGCCTTATAATAGTTTAGGACCTGAAGGCCCCTAAGGTTATAGCTGCTTAACAATATTGGGATATCCGTAAGGGAGGTGATTTTTTCAAACAGCTTGGCAGTAGTGGAAGGCAATAGAGTAGATTCAACGTCTTTTATGCAAATGCTGCTGCATCCCATAGAGGTAAGCTGCATGATCTTATCCTGGTAGTACCTATGATCCCGGGAATGTTCATAGATTAGGATACCCTGGAAAGAAGCCCCAGCTTCTATAACCTTTTCGGCCGTATATTCTATATCTTTAAAATCATTTAAGGCATCATAAATTTTAAAAACTTCTATCCCGCTTGCTATGGATTGGTCAATAAATTTATTAATTAAGTCTTGGGGATAAAGATCAACCCCTACCAGGTTTTTGCCTCCAATTTGAGCTTGCAGTTTAAGTTCTGGAGCCATTTTTTTTATATAGGCACAAATCTGAAAAGGAGATTTATAGAAACAGTTTTCCAGCATTTTCTCGAAAGTGGACCCACCCAGGACCTCTACGGTATCAAACCCTATCTGGGAATAATTTTCTAGTACCTGGTCCAGTTTATGGATATCCACGGAACAGAGATCAGTATTTTGAAATATATCTCTTAAGGTAACATCGTTTAACCTTATTCTATTCATCTTGGTTTTTACCCTTTCCGGATAAAACTTTATAAATATTTGCTGCCAGCAATATTTTTATTATATCAGGTACTATAAAGGGTAACACAGCCAGCTTAAAAACATTGGCGGCTTCAGCACTGCTAAAGGCAATACTCCTGTTAACATAAAATAAAATATGAATGTATCCCAAACTGTATATGCACAATAGCCCTGCCATTAATGCCCACCATACCCTTTTAGGACTGGATATATTTTTAAAAATATAGCTGGATACAAAGGAGGCTGCTAAAAAACCTAAAACATATCCTGCGGTAGGCCCTGCCAGTACCGTATAGGAATTATTAAATCCTGCAAAAACTCCCATTCCCATAAAACCTAAACCCACATACATCAGCTGGGAATAAAAAGCATAGGGCATACCCAGTATAAGGGAGCTTAGCAATACGGTAAAAACCTGCATGGTAAGTGGCACTGGAGTAAAAGGTAGATAAAAAAAACAATTTGCCCCTAATGCCGTCAGGAAGGCAAAAGTTATGGTAAAAATTATTTTAACCTTTAAGCTTACTGTCTGTTCCATAAGCAATATCCTTTCAGAGGTTCTGTTTTGGCAAAAGACGGAACTAGCAATTTAAAGTTTCAATAAAGCAACTCATTTTGAAACCAATCCCCTGGATGCCCGTCTTTTTAACCAACTATAAATAGTATTAATCCGGGGGAACTTATGGATTATTCTTTTACTGAGGAACAGCAGATGGTCGTAGATATATGCCGGCAAATTACTGAGCAGAAAATAAAGCCGGTAAGGGCAGAGCTGGATGAGAAACAGGTTTTTCCTTCAGAACTGTTAGCGGAAATAGGCAAAGCGGATTTATTCAGGTTATTCATACCTGAGCAGTATGACGGGATGGGGACCGGCATATTTGAAGTATGCCTGGCCACCGAAGAGCTAAGCAGGGGAGATTTAAGTGTTGCTACCTCCTATGCCGCCAGCGGGTTGGGATTTTTACCCATCCTTATATCAGGCAGCGAAGAACAAAAGAAAAAATATTTGCCTGCACTGGCTTCGGGCCAAAAACTGGCAGCTTTCGGGCTTACCGAGCCTGAAGCAGGAAGTGATGCCAGTGGTATTAAAACCAAGGCAAAATTGGAGGGCAACTGCTATATACTAGACGGAACCAAGCAATGGATTACCAATGGGGGAGAAGCTGACATCTATACCATATTTGCCATGACTAATCCGTCTAAGGGAAGCAGGGGAGCCTCTGCTTTTATAGTAGAAAAAGGCATGGAAGGTTTTGAGTTTGGAAAAAAAGAAAATAAGATGGGAATAAGGGCTTCTGCTACCAGGGAATTAATCTTTAACCAATGCAAAATTCCCAGGGAGAACCTGATAGGTAAAGAAGGTATGGGCTTTCTAATAGCCATGAAAACCCTGGATAGGTCACGTCCTGCAGTAGGGGCGCAGGGGGTTGGACTGGCCCAGGGTGCCCTGGAAGAAGCCTTGGCTTATGCCAAGGTAAGGAAACAGTTTTCGGTACCTATTTCTACCTTCCAGGCCATCCGCCATATGCTGGCTGATATGGCAACCCAGGTAGAGGCTGCCCGGAGCCTGGTTTATATGGCAGCCCGGAGGGTGGACCAGCAGGAGAAAGATATATCCAGGGTATCCGCCATGGCCAAACTTTTTGCTTCAGATATGGCTATGAAAGTAACTACAGACGCAGTTCAGGTATTGGGAGGTTATGGCTATATGAAAGAGTATCCGGTGGAAAAGATGATGCGAGATGCCAAGATACTGCAGATATATGAGGGAACCAATCAAATACAGAGGGATGTAATTGCCCTGGACTTAATTAAAAAGGGATTTTAACCAAGGGGTGGTAAATATTAAGGTTTTAGTTTGCATTAAGCAGGTGCCTGGCACCACAGATATAAAAATTGATTCTCAAACCAATACCCTGATCAGGGAGGGCATTGAAAACATTATTAATCCTTATGATGAGTATGCCCTGGAGGAAGGGGTTAGCTTAAATGAAAGAATGGAAGCCATAAGCCAAACCATAGCATTGACCATGGGACCTTTACAGGCAATGCAGATATTAAAAGATGCCCTGTCGGTAGGGGCAGATGGGGCGGTACTGGTTTCAGACCGGGATTTTGCCGGTGCGGATACCTGGGCTACTGCCCAGACCCTGGCTGCAGCTTCTAGTAAAATTGGACAGGTGGGTCTTACCATATTCGGCAAGCAAACACTGGATGGGGATACCGGCCAGGTAGGCCCGGAATATGCCCAAATATTAAACATACCTTTTGTAGGTTATGTTAGCCGGATTATCAGGATAGATAAAAATAGTTTACAGGTGAAAAGGCTGGCCGAAGACCGTTATGAAACCATAGAAGTAAGTATGCCTGCAGCTATTTCGGTTTTAAAGGAAATAAACGAGCCAAGGGTGCCTTCTCTGAGGGGAAAGCTGAAAGCAGCCAAAGCCCAGATACCGGTATGGTGCCGGAATGATTTGGGCCTTAATGCCGATCAGGTGGGGCTGCAGGGTTCATTTACCCAGGTAGTTAAAGTATTCATACCTACCATAAAACATGAAGTTATGATGCTGGAAGGTTCTGTGGAGGAGCAGGTAGAAAAACTTTTTAAAAAGCTAAAGCAACTAAACAGGGTTCAGGAGGATATTTAATGGGGATAAAAGTTTTAGAAGATAAATGTACCGGCTGCGGCTTATGCCTTAAATCATGCCTTTACCAGGCCATAGATATAAAGAATAAAGTAGCGGTAATTAATGATAGCTGCATATTATGTGGAGCTTGTGTCCCGGCCTGTAAATTTCAAGCAATCCAGCTAACTACAAAAGAATCCATCAAAGACTTCCCCGATTATAGGGGGTTTATGGTATTTTTAGAAACCAAGGATGGGCGGATCAAGGATTCAGGCCTGGAACTATTAAGTAAAACCCGCCAATTGAATAAAATTTTAAATACAAATATTTGTGGAGTATGCATGGGAGCCAGCCAGGATCAACTCCATTTGCCTTTCAAATTTGGGGCAGATAAAGTTTTTGCTTTTAATAGTGACGGATGGGAGCAAGGCATGGATGATACCTACAGCCAGGCTCTTTTCCAAATCATAGGAGAGGTAAAACCGGAAATATTTTTGGCAGCAGCCACCTCGTTTGGAAGGACATTGACCCCTAAACTGGCTGCTATGCTTAAGACTGGATTGACTGCTGATTGTACCGAGCTGGAAGTTGATAAGGATACTAGGCTTTTAAAACAGACCAGGCCCACTTTTGGGGGCAATGTTTTGGCCACTATTGTCTGCAAGAACTCCCGGCCCCAGATGGCTACGGTACGGCCTCATGTTTTTAAAAAGGTTGAACTTGGGGCAAAGCCGGAACAGATAGAGATGGTGCCCTTAAAAAAGGCAGGATTGGTAAACCGGCAAAAACTGCTAGACGTTGACCATAACCTGGACCAGGATATAAACTTGGCTGACTATGAAGTAATTGTTGCCGGGGGCAGGGGGATGGGCGGCAGTCAAAATTTTTCCTTGTTAAGAGAACTGGCAGACTTATTGAAAGGCACGGTAGCCGCTTCCAGGGCAGCAGTAGACGCTGGCTGGATTGCTTATCCCCATCAAGTAGGCCAAACCGGAAAAACAGTTAACCCCAAACTATATATTGCCTGTGGAATATCCGGAGCTATCCAGCACCTGGCAGGAATGCAGACTTCAGATATAATTATAGCCATAAACAAAGATAGTTCGGCTCCTATATTTAAAGTTGCAAATTATGGAATTGTGGGGGATATTTTGGAAATAGTACCAAAGTTGATTTCAAGGATAAAACAAGGTCTATCCTTAGTAGATTAGTATTTTTTCAATTTGCTTAAACCAGAAGGCAAAATCATTATTTGTAATGAACTGGCTATACATAGGTTCCATTTGGGTTAAAATTGAGGCTAAAACAGTTTCCAGATGTACGCTATGGCCTAATTGAACGCTAATGGAGGTAGATGTATCCTCATAAGGTTTCAGGTGTTTAGAGGCCAAATTTACATTTAATCCCATTCCCAAATTCACATATAAATTATCCTTTATATTTTCGGGCTCTACCAGTATACCCCCCAGTTTCCTGTTACAGCAATAAAGGTCATTAGGCCATTTAATAATTATTTTTAAGCCATATCTAATTTGCAATGCCCGGGCGGCGGCATAAGCAAAAAGAAGGGTAATCTGGGGCATGTTTCTGGGCTTAAGGTTTGGTTTTAATATAAGGGTAAAATAAAGGCCACCTGGCGGAGAAACCCATTCTGCCCCCAGCTTTCCCCTGCCCCTGGTTTGCTGGCCGGCAGCTATGACCATGCCTTCAGTTATATGTTCAGCTTTTTTTTCTAAAAGGGAAGCATAGTTATTGGTAGAATCGATGCTGGTAAAATATTTGATATCCTTTCCCAGCCAGGAGGTGTTTAATTTTTGATTATATAATGTTACATTAAAATCGTTCATTAAAAATATATATTTTTTTAAAATAAGGCAAACATAGTATACTTGATTATAGCTATTTGCCAAATTTTATAAAGAAAAGACAAATGATACAGATTATGGAGCATAAACATCTTAGGAGAGTGTAATGAAAGATAGCAGGATCAATAAACTGGCCAGTGGCTTGACAGGTTATTCATGCCAGGTAAAAAAAGGGCAGAGGGTGCTGATAGAATGCGTGGGCAGTTCAGCTTTCCCTTTGGTAAAAGCATTAATTTCTAAAGTATATGAAATAGGGGCCGAACCCTATGTTGATTTATTGGATAACAGCATCAAGAGAGAGCTGCTCAAACACAACACTAAAGAACAGCTTGATTTTATGGCTGAATATGATTTGGTAAAAATGAAAGGAATGGATGCCTTTATAGGCATAAGGGCCAGCGATAATGCCAATGAGTGGGGTGATATTAATCCAAAAAACATCAATTCTTACATGAAACACTATGTAGATCCAGTAAACAAGGTAAGGATTAACCACACTAACTGGGTGATATTAAAATATCCCAACCAGTCATTAGCGCAGCTGGCCGGAACCAGTTTGGAAACTTTTGAGGACTTCTTCTTTAAAGTATGCAATTTGGATTATTCTAAAATGTCGGCGGCAATGGATAATTTAGTAAAACTCATGGATAAAACAGACAAGGTAAGGATAGTAGGGCCTGGTACCGATATTAGATTTTCCATAAAAGGTATACCGTCCATAAAATGTGCAGGTCAACACAATATACCTGATGGTGAAGTATTTACCGCCCCCGTAAGGGATTCAGTTGATGGTACTATTAGCTATAATACCCCTGCGGTATACCAGGGATTTACCTATGAAAATATAAGCTTTACATTCAAGCAGGGAAAAATTGTAAAAGCTACTGCCAGCGACAGCAAGCGTCTTAATCAGGTACTGGATACAGATGAAGGAGCAAGGTATATAGGAGAGTTTGCTTTGGGGGTAAACCCTTATATTGTAAAACCCATGAAAGATATTCTTTTTGATGAAAAAATAAGGGGAAGCTTCCACTTCACCCCGGGAGAATGCTACAAAGAAGCTTCCAACGGCAATGATTCTGCCATACACTGGGATCTTATCAGTATACAGACCAGGGAGATGGGAGGGGGAGAGATTTATTTTGACGATATTCTCATCCGCAAAGATGGCATGTTTACTCTTAAAAAACTGGAGGGTTTAAACCCTGAAAACCTGTCTTAAACTTATTATTTTATCAGTCAAATAAAAACAGCAGGCTGTGGCCAGGAAGCGGCAGTTTGCTGTTTTAATATTGAAACCATGCCTAAGACTGGCCGTCTAATTAACCAAAGAAATATTAGAAGGTGTCAATAATGCTAAATCAAGAACAAATTAAAGATATTATTCCTCACCGGGAGCCTTTCCTGCTGGTGGACCAAGTAGTAAAGTTAGAACCAGGAAAGCGTATTAAGGCCTTAAAGAAAATAAGGGGAGATGAATATTTTTTCAAGGGCCATTTTCCTTCCAACCCCATTATGCCGGGAGTGTTGATTGTGGAGGCTATGGCCCAGGCCGGGGCAATAGCCCTGCTAACCCTAGAAGAGCACAAGGGCAAGTTAGCCCTTTTTGCCGGCATAGAGAAGGTGAGGTTTAAACAGTTGGTAAAGCCTGGGGATATACTAACCATGGAAGTTGAATTATTGAATTTAAGAAGAACAATTGGCCGGGCTAAAGCTGAAGCCAGGGTAGCAGGCAAGCTGGCCTGCAGCGGAGAAATAATGTTTGCTATAGTTTGATTGAAAGGAAATAATGAAAAAAACAGCATTAATGTTTCCTGGACAAGGATCCCAGTATCAGGGAATGGGGATAAAATTTTTAGAGGATAATCCAAAATATATGGCCTACATAAAGCAATGCAATCAGGCCATGGGCATAGATATTTTAGAGATAATTGCTGAGCAGCCCCATACTTTAAGCCAAACAGAATACAGCCAGCCTGCCATATACAGTTTAAGTTGCGCCTATTATGATTACCTTAAAGAGAACACCAGTTTAGCCATACAAGCAGATGCGGTAATTGGCCATAGCCTGGGTGATTACAGCGCTTTATATGCCAGCGGGGGATGTAGTTTTTATGAAGGCCTAAACCTGGTTATTTACCGGTCAAAAATTATGGCTGAACAAAACCATCTAAATCCCGGCATGATGGCAGCAGTCCTTGGCCAGGAATATACTATGGTAGAAGAGCTCATAAAAGAATTAAAGATTAATATATATATAGCCAATTATAATAGTCATAATCAAATTGTATTAAGCGGCCTCAAACAGGACATGGTTAAGGCTATAGAACAGCTTAAACATAACGGGGTTAGAAAAATTTTACCCTTGAAAGTTGGGGCATCCTCTCATTGCCCCTTAATGGAACCGGTAGCCCGGAAATTAAAGTCCTATTTGAATAACAATTTAACTATTGGTGATTTAAATATTCCCTTTTTCTCTTCAAGTGGTAAAAAATGGATAGTTGCGGAAGAGGTCAAAGAAATTTTGGAAAAACAGCTAATAACCCCTATAAATTGGCTGGATTCAGTAATTAAATTGCTAAATGAAGGTTTTAACGCTTTTGTTGAAATTGGGCCCAAGAACGTACTGGCAAGCCTGGTGCTTAGAATTAGCCAAAGTGAAAGAAATAGTATAGAGGTATTTGATTTTGAAGATAACCTGGATACTTTATTAAATGATTTTAAAAACAAGGAAGGGACAGATGAAGCTTAAAGATAAAGTTTGTCTAATAACCGGAGGAGCCCGAGGCATCGGCAGGAGCATAGCGGAGTCTTTCTTGGAGGAAGGCGCCCAGGTAATTATATTTGATTTGGACCAAAAGCAGGGCCAGATAACCCAAAAAGAACTTAACCAAAAATTTGGATCAAAGCGTGTCCATTATTTCCATGTAGATATTTCCAATGAAGAAGATGTGGAGCTTAACCTGGAAAAGATTACCGGCATTTTCCACAATATTGATATATTGGTTAATAATGCGGGAATTACCAGGGATAACCTGATGATGAGAATGCCGTTGAAGGATTGGAAACAGGTATTAGACATTAACTTAACCGGAGCTTTCCTGCTGTGCAAAAATGTAGTTAGGAATATGATTAAGAACCGCAAGGGGAAGATAATAAATATATCTTCCATAGTGGGCTTACACGGCAATCTGGGTCAGGCTAACTATGCTGCAGCTAAAGCGGGGCTCATTGGCTTGACCAAGTCTTTAGCTAAAGAGCTGGCTGCTAAAAATATTCAGGTAAATGCAGTGGCACCGGGCTATATAGATACTGCCATGACTGAAAACCTTAAAGATGAGGTTAAACAAAAAATTTTAGATTTAGTACCTGCAAAAAGATTAGGCTCAGTAGAAGATGTGGCCAAGGCTATAGTTTTTTTAGCCAGCAGCGATTCTGATTATATTACAGGAACAGTACTGAATGTTGATGGTGGAATGGGGATATAGAAAGGAAATATATGGAAAATAACTGTAAACAAAAAAGAGTAGTGGTTACAGGTTTGGGAGTTATTACTGCTTTGGGGTTAGATGTCGAAACTTACTGGAATAGTCTTATAGAGGGAAAATCAGGAGTAAGCACTATTGAGGGTTTTGATTTGGATAAGATATCCTCAAAGATAGCTGCCCAGATTAAAAATTTCAATCCTGATGACTATATGGAGTTAAAATTATCTAAAAGAATGGACCGTTTTGCTCAGTTTGCCTATGCTGCTGCAGCCCAGGCTATCAAAGACAGCACCATGGTTATAAATCAGGAAAACGGCCACCAGGTAGGAGTGTATATTGGCAGCGGGGTAGGGGGGCTGGGCACCCTGGAATTGCAGCATACCAGGATGATACAGAAGGGTGCAAACAGGGTAAGCCCATTTCTCATCCCTATGATTATTAGCAATATGGCTGCAGCACAGGTATCTATCATGAGTGGAGCCAGGGGGCCGGTAAGCACTACTACTACTGCCTGTGCAGCAGGCTCAAATGCTATTGGAGATGCATTTGAAATTATAAGGAGGGGAGCAGCAGAAGTAATGATTGCCGGAGGCAGCGAAGCACCTATAACTCCTCTGGGTATGAGCGGTTTTTCTAACATGAATGCTTTATCTACCAGGAATTCTGAACCACAGAAAGCTTCCAGGCCTTTTGACCGGGATAGGGATGGATTTGTAATGGGGGAAGGCTGCGGAATATTGATTTTGGAGGATATGGAATATGCCCTGGGCAGGGGAGCTAAAATATATGCTGAAATGTTTGGTTACGGCCTTTCCGGCGAAGCATACCACATGACAGCTTTAGAACAATCTGGACAAAACGTGGCCAGGTGTATGGGTAACTGTTTGGAACAAGGCAATATCGAACCAAGTGAAGTCGACTATATAAATGCCCATGGAACCTCTACCCCTTTAAATGACATAGTGGAAAGCACAGCTATTGAAAGACTGTTCGGCACTTATACCGATAACATAAATATAAGCTCTACCAAATCCATGACCGGTCACTGCCTGGGAGCCGCAGGAGCCATAGAAGCAGTAGCTTCAGTACTGGCTCTGGTAAATGAAGTTATTCCTCCTACCATAAACCTGGATAATCCTGACAGCCAATGCCGCTTAAATTACACCCCCCATGTCAGGGTGGAAAGGAAAGTAAGGGTTGCTTTATCTAATTCAATGGGTTTTGGGGGCCACAATGTATGTCTGGGGTTTAAAAAATGGGAACAATAACCTGCCGCCAATGTAATAGCCGGATGGATCAAAAAGAGTTTGTAAATAACTTTAAAGTATGTCTTAAATGTGGGCACCACAGTCCCTTGACGGCTTTAGAAAGAATAGACCTTACTGTTGATGAGGATAGTTTCAGGGAGCTGGCTTCTAATATTAATTCTTTGGATTTTTTAAAATTCCAGGATATTAAGCCTTATTCTGATAGGCTGGTAGAAGCCCGGTCTAAAAGTGGAATGGATGAAGCCATTATGGTGGGAACAGCCCGGCTGGACAACCGGCCCATAGCTTTAGGGGTCATGGATTTTGCCTATATGGGGGGTAGTATGGGCAGTGTAGTTGGGGAAAAGATTAAGCTGTTAAGTGATCATGCTATCAAAGATAGGCTTCCTTTAATCATAATTACCGCTTCCGGAGGAGCCCGGATGCAGGAAGGGATCATGTCCTTGATGCAGATGGCAAAAACAGTTTCCTGCATCCGAAGGCTGGGCGAGGAAAGGCTGCCTTTCTTTTCAGTAATTACCCACCCTACTACCGGGGGGGTAAGTGCCAGTTTTGCTTCTATTGCAGATATTATTATAGCTGAGCCCGGTGCCTTATTCTGTTTTGCAGGTCCGCGTGTGGTTCAGCAAACTATAAAAAAAGACCTTCCCCCTGATTTCGGGACAGCTGAAAGGGATTTGTCACATGGTTTGATTGATATTATTGTAGAAAGAAGCCGGTTAAGACCTGCCCTTATAAAAATATTAAATTTTTTCTAAAAGGCCCATATGGAATTAAAGGATTTAAAAAACATACCAGGACACTATTTAAAAGATACGCTAAAAGCTTTTTTGAGACTGGAAAAACTAAAAGAATTTTCTTTGTTTAGAAGTTCCCATTTTACGCAGGCTGAAAAAGAATTATTGGATAAGGTACAAAACTACAGGAAAGTGGAAAAAGGGGCTTTAAAAGTTTGGAATATTGTTCAACTGTCCAGGGATGAAAGAAGGCCTCAGACCCTGGATTACATTAAAGGAATATTTGATGATTTTGTAGAGCTTAAAGGAGATCGTCTAGGCCAGGATGACCAATCAATAATTACAGGTTTGGCCCGGCTTGGCACCCTTACTGTAGCCGTGGTAGGCCATAATAAGGGTAGGGATATCAAAGAAAGAGTAAAATATAATTTTGGTATGAGCAGTCCATCTGGGTATAGGAAATCACAAAGGATAATGAATATGGCCCAAAAGTTTAATTTTCCAGTGATTACTTTTATAGATACTCCGGGAGCTTATCCGGCCATAGAAGCCGAAGATCAAGGGCAGGCAACAGCGATCGCAAAAAGCATAGAGCTTATGTTTGAAATTACTGTACCGGTCATAACTATACTGATTGGGGAAGGAGGCAGCGGAGGTGCCCTGGCTATGGCCATTGGCAATAGGGTTATGATGCTGCAGAATTCCACCTATTCAGTAATATCCCCGGAAGGGTGCGCTGCTATTCTGTGGAAGGATCCTGCAGGTTCCAAATTAGCGGCCAGGGCCTTAAAAATAACGGCTAAAGATCTTTACCGTTTAGGAATAATTGATAAGGTAATACCTGAGCCTTGGGGAGGGGCTCAAAACAATATGCCTAGAACGGTGAGAATTGTTAAAAAGTATTTGGGGCTTAGCCTGAGGGAATTATTGGATAAAAAAGGAAGTCAGTTAAAAAAGGAAAGAGCAGAAAAATTTGAATCTATGGGTTTTTTTTCAGAGCCGCCTAATTCCCAATAAATATGATTACGGTGGAGTTTAAAAATACAGAATCCCCAGCCGCAGGATATTGGAATAGAATTAAACCTTTTTGCACTGAATATGCGGAGGTAATTTCTTTCACTTCGTATTTAAGGGTGATAGAGCCCAGAGCTTCTGCTGCCTGGGTAAGGTTCATTTGATAAAGATTGGGAACATTAACCATTTCCTGGTTGGTGGCAATATAAATTTTTACAATGCTGCCTATTTCTACCGCAGAACCAGGCTGAGGCAGGGTTTCTATTACTGACCCTGGAGTATAGCTGTAATGGGTTACCATTTCTGTATCTAAATTTAGTCCCAATGATTGTAGCTGGCTGGCCACATAGGGGTAATCCTCTCCTATAATATTAGGTATAGTTACCATTTGAGGTCCTGTTCCTATAGTAACATTGATCTCGCTGCCCTTTTCTATTATCTGCCCGTAAGAGGGTTCCTGTCCTATGATCTTGGTATCGCTCCCTGGGCTGGAAGTTTCTTCGTCTATAATACCCACCTCTAACTGCAGGCTGTTTATAATATCTTTTGCTTCCTCCATGCTCAAACCGATTAGGTTGGGAACAGTTATTGGTTTAGGCTCTGGCCCCTGGCTTACCACTACATTTACCGTGCCAGGTCCGTCCATCATGGTTAAAGCAGGGGGCTTTTGTGAAATTATGGTATCTTCAGTTATAGTTTCATTATATTGATACTCAGCCTCAATCTCTATTTTATTTTCAGATAAAAAATGCCTAACAGTGCTGTAGTCCATACCTGCCAGATCAGGAAGCTGATAAGGTTCATTGTAGCTTTTAATTTTAATGAAATTTAATGCAAAAAATATGGTGGTAATGGCCAATATCAGGGTTGCTGCCATCAAAATTAAATCCAACACTTTTAGGGGACCCACTGTCTTCCTAAACCACCGAGACCGGAGACCAGTTTTTTTCAAACTTACTTGATCTATGGAAAGAGGCCTGGCTTCAAGATACCGGAAAAGGTCCTTTTTTAAATGGCTAATTGAAGGATATCTATTTTCCCGGTCCTTCTGGAGACACCGCATAACTATTCTTTCCAAAGGCAAGGGAATATCCGGTACCATCAAGGAGGGTTTGGCCGGAATCTCATTAATATGTTTTAAGCTTATATCCACGCTGCTTTCGCCCCTAAAAGGAAGGTCCGCAGTAATCATTTCATACAAGACTACTCCCAGGGAATATATATCAGAGCGGGCATCCAAGGATTTTCCCATAGCCTGTTCTGGTGATATATAGTTAGCGGTACCAATTATATTCATGGTTTTGGTAGCATCATCTATGGCTTCTTTGGCAATTCCAAAGTCAGTTACCTTGACTGTATTTTCCAAAGTTATCAATATGTTTTGAGGTTTAATGTCACGATGGATAAGGCTATTGCTGTGTGCTGCTTCCAAAGCCTGGCATATCTGTATTCCATATCTGGCCGCTTCCCGGGGTAAAATAATGCCTCTTCTGTCAATTATTTCCTTTAGGCTGTAACCTTCAATATATTCCATACAGATAAAATAGGATCCATTATACTGGCCCCAGTCATAAACCATAACTATATTGGGATGGTTAAGTTTAGCCAGTATCTGGGCTTCATGTTTAAATCTGGCCACAAAATTTTTGTTTTGGGCATAGTTTTCGGCTAATATTTTAACAGCAACTTTGCGGTCCAGCTTGGTATCTTGGGCCAGATATACATCAGCCATGCCTCCGCTGGCTATTTTATTGATTATTTTATACCTGTTGGCTACCAGAACAGATTGATCCATTATTATATTCTTATTATTATCAAAGTAATATTATCATAGCCGCCTTGGCGCTTGGCGTGTTCTACTAGGCTTTGCCCCATAGCAGAAAGGGTTTTCTGTTTGTTCATAATTTTGCCAATCATTTGGTCTTTTAGCATAGAATTTAGACCATCTGTGCACAGAAGCAGGGTATCTCCCTGATTCAAGTTCAACTGAAAGCTTTGCGGCTTTAAATCAGAATTCATACCTACTACCTGGGTAAGTATATTTTTTTGCGGATGGCTAAAGGCCTGGTCGTAGCTGATTTCCCCTTTTTTATATAATTCCCCCGCCAGCGTTTGGTCATAAGTTTTCAGTGTCACTTCTTTGCCTTTTTTTAAATATAGCCTGCTATCGCCTACATTAAGGACATAAGCGGTTAAATCTGAAATATAGCAGGCAGTTAAAGTAGTTCCCATTCCGCTATACTGGGGGTTTTCTTCTGAGAGCCTGTAAACCTCACGATTAGAAAATTGGGCGCATTGTATCATTAATTGAGTAATAGAGGGGGGAGCCAGGTTTTTGATATTTAATTTCTGGTTATAAAAATTCTTAGTAAATACCTCTAGGGCTGTCTTGCTGGCTATTTCCCCTGCTTTATGGCCGCCCATACCGTCTGCTACTAAAAACAAATTAGAGTCTGCATACAAGCTGTCTTCGTTTTTTTCCCGGTAGTTACCTATGTCAGTAAGTGAAAAGTATTCCATTATTTTTTAAAATCATTACCCAATGGATATAATAGTAAAGATAAATTTTTAAAAAATAAAGACTATATGCAATTTATATTTGGCAATGGACCCCAATAAGGGTTAGGGTAGGGCAATCAAGGCGGAAATTGCATTCAATTTATTGGTTTTACAAACATTAGGATATTGGAGGGGTAAGAGGGTGCTTCTAACAGTAAAAGACCCCAACACTTAAAGCATTTATTGTAAGTATAATTAAGCCTATGGTTGGAATCTTTAATTCCTGTTATGGGAGTGGCCAGCTTTCCCCTGCCTTAATCTTTTAAAACATGGACTTTAATTATTATTATAGCCATTAAACAAGTTAAAATTCATCCAGGGGCAATAAGGAATGCTTAAAAAAAATGATAATTAAAGCCTTGGGGCTATTGTATTTATAAATAAAATAGTTAAAATAAAAAGTCAGCATAAGCTGAAAAATCAGACTTTGGTAAGGGCGAATGGCGGAATTGGCAGACGCGCTAGGTTCAGGGTCTAGTGCTCGCAAGAGCATGGGGGTTCAAGTCCCCCTTCGCCCACCAAATCATTATGGTTTTTATGGGAATAAGGGCAATGGATTATTGCCAAAGGATGGTTCTTGAAATAGTAGGCAGTGCATGTAGTCAATAAGTAGAAATAAAATACCTTGAGAGGTAATACTACACATCTCAGAATAGGAAGAAGCCAAATAACAGTTTCCATAGTTGCTTGATTGCAACCAATCAATGATCAGTTTTTCTGTCTATTGCAGGGCAGTACTCTTGAATATGCCAATACAACACATAATCACCATAGATAAAGACGAGATCATCGCACAGAGCAAAAAAGCTTTGGATAAGTTTAACTTCTATAGGGATTTAAGAACGGAGAAATAAAAATTGTTGATGTTTATAGCATTTCAACCAACGATTAACGGCAGAGGGTTTTACTGAAAACAAGAAGTTTTAAGTAAAAAGAAAGCAAAAAGCACAACGGTTTATGTCATCATGGAAACTCTGTTAAAAAAAGCAAATGAGGAAAAGCTGCCCAAACAAGCTGTAAATTTGGTTAAACTATTGTGTAGAAGCTGATTTTGCGTAATTAAGAATTCGACAAATTTGAAGTTGTAGGATATCCTTTTGATATCAGAAAAATAAGGGCAGCTAAGCTGTTCTTAAAAAAGGTGCAAACTGGGCGCCAAAAAGAGCGGGGAAGTGATGAGGCTTTATCCTCCCAAAGAAGACGGAATTTTTCAAAAACCTTGTGAGTATAATCATATTTCTAATTTAGTGCTAGCACAACATGATCACTATGATGGTTTTAGTTATTCATATAGGATTAAAATAGAAAATATTTCTTTAATGGCAAAAATTATTGCTGTTGAGGCCACCGGTGATAAAATAATCAATGAAGATCTATACAAAAGCTGTGGATAGGTAAGCGGCTATAAACAAAAAAATAAAAGTTCACCTATCCGGCTTGTTTTGAACCTATAGTGAGTTTTATTGACATTGTAATTGGGAAGAACTAATTGAGCAGTAGGTCTGTGCCTTAAGGTATGTACCTTATCATTCTAATTTAACCTATTGATTTATCTTAAGCGGTAGGGGTAAATAGGAAATGGGTACATTGAGAATAAATATGCATTGTATTTCTATGCGTATCAGAAATCTGAGGGAGTAGAACTGGTGTGAGAGAGAATAGAAGAGTTAATTGGTTCAGTAAATACTTAACCAACAATGGCAGGTATGACAAAGTTGATGCTTTATACAGAAAAGTATATGTCTTAAATGTTATTCTTACTATTATGCTGGTCATTTGCCTCCTTTTTGTTTTTATAGATATCGTCCTTTTTAGGATGTACGGCGCCGCCATAGTTAATGCTGCATCTGTTGTTTTATCCTTATTAACTTTAATATACTTTAAAAAGACAAATAATTATAAAGTTGCTGCTTATCTCTCAGTGGCAATTTTGTTTTTTATTCTAGCTGCCTTTTTTCAGGTTGTTCAGAATAAACACTACGCTTTCTATTGGCTCGCTATCCTTCCTCCTATTATATACTTTTTATTGGGTAAAAAGACTGCAAGGATTGCTTTGTGCATTTTTGGAGCTTACATGTTTTACTTTTTCCTATATAACAAAGCGGGTTGGAGTCCGGCAGAATTTGATAATCAGTCTGTTTTTAATATTGCAGGAGCAACCCTAAGCATAGTGTTGATGATAGCTTACTATGAAAAAAGTAGAAAAGAAGCATGGGATGAGCTAAGAAAAATAAATTTTCAATTGGAGAACAGCCAGGATGAGCTGCGGTTGATTTTAGACTCAGCAGCTGAAGCTATTTATGGTGTCGACTTAAAAGGCAACTGCAGCTTCTGCAATAGAAGCAGTATTAAAATGCTGGGCTATAATAGTCAGGCTGAATTAATCGGCAAGAATATGCACTGGCAAATTCACCATACCACCAAGGACGGGACCCCTATTCCCATTGATGAATGTAAAATTTTAAAAGCATTTATAAACGGTGAAGGTTCACATGTAGATGACGAAGTTTTCTGGCGTGCTGACGGCACTTCTTTTGATGTAGAATATTTTTCATACCCGCAAATTAGAAATGGAGAGATCATAGGCTCTGTAATAACCTTTATGGATATAAGTGAGCGCAAACAAAAAGAAGCAGAAATTCAATATTTAAGCTGTTATGATACCCTCACTGGACTTCAAAATCGTAGATGTTTTGAAGAAAACCGTACAAAGTTTGATAACCAGGACAATCTTCCGCTTTCTATTATTTCAGCGGATATTAACGGGCTGAAGATGACCAATGATATATTCGGGCATGCTGCCGGGGACGAGTTAATAAAAAAATCATCTAAAATTTTACTCCAGGCATGTAGGCAGGGCGATTTGGTTGCACGTGTCGGGGGTGACGAGTTTATAATATTTTTACCAAGAACAACTGGAGTAAATGCAGAAAAGATTATGGATAGAATCAGGGCTGGATTCACTGATGCCAGGGTGGAAGCCATTAAATGCAGCATTTCTCTTGGTCTTGATACAAAAATAAGCACTGATCAATCGCTTGACGAGATAATGGTTAATGCTGAAAATGCAATGTACAAAGACAAAACTATGAATCGAAAATCCATAAATAAGGACATTATTGATGCTATAATAGAAACCCTGCATGCAAGAAACCCAAGGGAGAAACGACATTCAGCCAAAGTCAGTGAACTGTGCTACAAAATAGGGTCAGCTATGCTTCTTCCGGAAGCAGAGATTAGTAAATTAAGCAGGGCAGGATATCTGCACGATATAGGGAAAATCGTATTTGACGATAGCATATTGTCCAAGGATTTTCTCTCAGATATAGAGCTAGAAAGAATGCAGCAACATTCGGTAGTTGGGTATAGGATTTTAAGTCTCTTTGATGACACGCTAGATTTGGCCGAATATATTTATGGTCATCATGAAAAATGGGATGGTACCGGATATCCAAGACGGCTAAAAGGGGAACAAATCCCCTTGATTTCTAGAATCATTGCAGTTGGCGAGACTTATGATCGAGTGCTGAACAGAGGCGAACTTTCTTTAAAGAAACGGAAACAGGCAGCCCTTAAAGTAATCAGTAAGGGGGCGGGAACACAGTTTGACCCGAGGATTACTGAACTGTTTTTGCGCGTTATGGGTGAAAAAGAGGAGGTTTGAATAACCCATTATAGCAATTCTTTAAAAGTGCAAATAAATTTAGAATTTTCTTAAATAATAATCCGGGTATCTTATAAAAATTGTGCAAATAACAATACTAAATTTACACACTCTTTAGACCAAGGGCAGGTATAAGCACTTATGCTAAATAAAAAAAGCCCTGTATCTAGTACAGGACTTTTGTTTTTTATTATTTAGTTTTTTTCTTACCTTTTGCTTTTTTGGTGCCCATTCTCACCTCACTAAAGTTAGAATTAAATAATGAGCTAATCATAGGCTCACCCCGGTTAAAAATCAATTATTATTTTTAAATTCAGATTTAAGTCAATATGTTATATTATTAAGGTAATCCTGAAATGAAAAGGATAATATTAGATACCAGAAAAAATAAAGATGTAAGCAGGCAGGGCATAGGCTGCGCCATCATGGTCATGGTGTTTTTAATTATTGCCTTGGTGGTGGCTATAGTTCAGCAAAGGGGCCTGGGCCTAATTATTACATTGGCAGTGATGGTTTTCGGTATAATTATCTTATATGCTTATATTTTTTTCAGGGTCACTAAAAAAAATAAATAGGTTGTACAAAAAATAGCAAGGAGCAAGGTAATGACTTCTTTGGAGATAATAGGTCTGGTAGCAATTATTTTGATGTCAGCATTTTCTATAATAGCTATAATTTTAGCTGTTCCCATATTTAAGCTTTTATCTAAAGCAAACCGTATCATCGGAAGCGTTAGCGACCGGATAGACCCCATGGTTGGTGATCTCAATCTTATGGTAGGAAAGCTTAACGTGGAAATATCCTCTATAAATGATATTACCCGTAGCGCAGGCTCCATTGTGGAGCAGCTAGAAAAGATTATAAGGCTGGCCAGGATAGTGGTCACTAGCCCTATTATAAAAGTCATAAGTACCGGGGCCGGGCTAATAAGCGGTATTAAAAAAGCCAAGAACTCGGAGTAGGGGATAGTGGTTTATGAATAAACGGGATGCAGGATTCATAATAGGCGGTGCTATAATTGGTGCAATTCTTGGTTTTATAATTCAAAAAAAAGGAATCACCAAGGTTATTGAACTGTTAAAAGGTAAAAAAACCATAAGTCCTAAAATTGTCGATTATTGGAAGCTATTAAGCCAAAAACTCGGCTGGGATTAAATTATTGTTCCATGCCCGTATTTATGGGGCTTAAGCCTGTAAATAGTTTCAAATGAGTTAAATAGGTCTAGATATTGTTCCAAGTATCTTATCATAAGGAAATTGTTTCTAACCGTTTCCCTGGCTTCTAGCCCTAATTTTTTACGTAAATCCCTATCTTTTATTAACTGGACTATCCTTTCCGCTGTTTCTTCAATAGATGACACCAGGAAACCATTAAAACCATTTTTTATTTGATGGGTGATCCCTCCGGCTCTTCCGCCAATTACAGCAGCACCTTTCCACATGGCTTCAGTTACAGTAAGGCCAAAGCCCTCTTTGATTGATTTTTGCAATACCACCGCTGCTTTGCTTTGTAGTGAATTTACCAGTGCTGAGTCCTGGTGGCTAATAATGGTTATATGCTCATCCTGGTGCCGGAGCAGATTCTTGTATATATCTTCACCTTCCGGGTCATCAGTAGCAATATTTCCCAACAGTACCAAATGACAACTTACCTTTTTTCTAGCCAGTTTAAAAGCTTCAATTACGCCTTCAGGATCTTTCCACCTGTCAAACCTGGATATTTGGACTACCAGGGGAAGATCAGTAGGTATATGGTAATGTTGCAGGCGTTCATCTATCTCTTGATCGCTTAGCTTTTTATTCTTAACAGAGAAGGGATCAATGGCCGGCATAAAGAAAACCTGGGGAACCGGTATGTCTTGCTTGTATTCCTTCAGGGTAAGTATGGTTGCATCGTAATGTTGAATGTACCGCTTAAGGTAGGAGAACAGGTGCCCGTTGGGGCTGGAAAGATCTATATGGCATCTCCAGATCCAGGGCTGTCTTTTAGGGTAAAACTTAATCATGCCCAGAGGCTGGGGATCATGCACTATAATAAAATCATGATCCATTCGGTTGCGTACGGAATTTTCAAAAAGCACTCTCTCGTAAATTTCTTTTTTGCGCTGGGTTAAATTGATATCCGCCCCTTGAAGGGCATTATGCATTTTTTTAGTTATACTAAAAAAATCAGGCGAACCCTGTAGTACCTTCCACTCGGTTTTAATTCCCGCACTGTTCATAAGCAAGGTAAGGGGGGAGAGCATTTCTGCTACTCCTCCTCCATAAAAAGTGGAATTTATATGGGCTACATGCGAGCCTTGGCAAGGTTTTGCTTTTTCTTTTACCCTGTCTACCGTTTCCTGGCCTACAAATTCTTGATAATGCTCAATTTTTACCAGATCTTTAAGTTTGTTCATTGTTTTTTGGGGTAAATTACAATTAATTTAAAATTATAGGCAATAATCTATTAGAAATCTAAGCCAAAAAATTTATCCTGTAGCCATATTGGGGAAAATAATACAAATGATGTTAATTAAAGTCAGGTCCAGGGCGATATCCCAATATTTTTAAAATATAAGGTCAACAATTGATTTAATTTTCTAATGAAAGTATTATAGTAATAATTTTTACAAGTTAAAACCATAAGTCACCAGCTTCTTGCTCTAAAATATAATATTAAAAACAATATTTATTAGGGGAGATTTATGCCAGGCCAACCTATAAGGGTAATTAATTTTGGAGAAGTCTCATGGCTTGATTCTCAAGCTATTTACCACACAGTCGCCCATGCTTTTGATTCTGGCAGCATGGACACTATCACCATCATGAGTCCTAAAAGTACTTATGTCAGTATTGGATATTTCCAGGAACTGGAAAAAGAAGTGGACATAGATTATTGTACCGCTCACAACATCCCCATTATAAGGAGGGAAGTTGGGGGAGGAGCCGTACTTTTGGATTCAAACCAGCTTTTTTTCCACTTCATTTTTAACCAAAATAAATTGCCCAAAGATGTTTCTCAAATATATAGGATTTTTTTAGAGCCAGTAATAAACGCCTATAAAAAAATGGGACTGAATGTCTATCACCGGCCCATCAATGACCTGCATATAGATAATAAAAAAATTGGAGGGACGGGAGCTGCAGAAATAGGAAAAGCCATGGTGGTAGTAGGCAGTTTCATGTTTGATTTCAATTATGAACTCATGCCTCGCATATTAAAGGTCCCTTCTGAAAAGTTCAGAGATAAAGTTTATCAGAATGTTAAGGATTATGTGACTAATATAACCAAGGAATGTAATTTAAAACAGTTGCCCTTATTTACTCCCGACGACATTAGCAGTGTATTTTTAGAGGAGGTCAAAGCTGCCTGGAAAAGACCTTTGGTTCTGGAAGATAAGCTTAAACATAAAGAGGCACAAGAATTAAAATCAATCAGAAAGCGCCTTACAGATAAGGGATGGCTTTACAAGAAGGGAAAATTTTTAGACCGCAAAGTAAAGATAAATGCTGATATAAACTTATATGAAGGCAATTATAAATGTGAAGGCGGCTTGATAAGGATCACCTGCTCAACCAAAAATAACAATATTGAAGACATAAATATATCAGGGGATTTTACATTGCTGCCGCTGGATGGGTTAACCTTTTTGGAAAATGGATTACGGGGATGCCCCTTGGAACAGGAAAAAATTTATGAAGTCACCAAATCCGCTTACCAAAAACATGGTATCCGCTCTCCCGGAGTAGAGCCTCACCACCTGGCAGAAGCTATAAAAACTGTTTTAAGTGACTGTTTTTAGTCCTGCCCAAAATTAAGTGAACCTGAGTTTATGCAGTACCTTTTCCCTGTAGGAGGGGGCCCGTCATCAAACACATGGCCCAGGTGCCCTCCGCATTTTGTACATAATACTTCTGTTCTAGCCATATTATGGCTGTGGTCTATGCTGGTACTGACATTTCCTTTTTTAGCGCAGTCATAAAAGCTGGGCCATCCAGTGCCTGAGTCAAATTTATGCCTGGAATCAAATAGCAGGGTGCCGCAACCAGCACAATAATATTTACCTTTTTTCTTATGGTTATAGTATTCATTCTTAAAAGGAGGCTCAGTCCCTTTTTCCCTCAGGATATGGTAGGCCTGGGGTGAAAGGGACTGCCTCCACTGCTGCTCAGTTTTATTTTTCATTTTTCCTCCTTAAAATCAATTATATCAGGTTTTCGAGCTGGCCTACCAGCTTTGAAAATTGTTTTAAGGCCAAATTTACCGGTTGAGGCTGCGTCATGTCTATTCCTATCTTCTTTAAAAGAACTATGGGATAATCGCTGCCGCCGCTGGCCAAAAAGTCAAGGTATTGTTTCAAATAAGCCCCATCCTGTTTAATTTGCTGGGAGATAGCTGAGGCGGCACAGAAACCGGTAGCATATTTATAAACATAAAAGCTATTATAAAAATGGGGAATTCTTGCCCATTCCATTTCCAATCCCTGGTCCATTACTAAATGAGGGCCATAGTATTTCTTATTTAATGCAGAATAGATATCAGAAAGGTTCTGGTAAGTTAAGGGCTGTTGCGTTTGAACCATTTGGTGAATCTGTTTTTCAAACTCAGCAAACATGGTTTGCCTGAATACTGTATTTCTAAACTGTTCCAGGTAATGGTTTAAAATATAGAGTTTTTTCTTGGGTTGCCGGTAATGGTTTAAAAGGTGCTCGGTTAGCTTTATCTCATTTAAGGTGGAAGCTATTTCAGCTAAGAATATGGAATAGGCAGAATTGATATAGGGCTGACGCTGGTTAGACAGGTAACTATGAACCGAGTGGCCCAGTTCATGGGCTATGGTAAATATGCTGTCCAGGTTGTTCTGGTAGTTTAACAGGATAAAAGGGTGGCAGCTATAGCAACCCCAGGAGTAAGCACCACTGGTCTTGTTCTTGGTTTCCGCTACATCAATCCATCTATTGTCTAATGCCAGCTCTATGATGGACATATAATCAGTCCCTAGTGCAGAAAGCCCATCCTTAACTGTTTTTATCGCCTGAGGGTAAGAATAGGCATCTTGCATTTCTTCAGCCAGGGGAACATAAAGATCATAGGCATGAAGTTTTTTTTGGCCCAATGCTTGTTTTTTGATGTCTATGTATTGATGTAAGGAAGGAAGGTATTGGTGTACTGAATCTATAAGGTTATCATATACGGATAATGGTATATTGTCTTCAAATAAAGCCATTTCCAAAGAAGAGCTGTATTGTCTGGTTTGCGCAAAAAATAAATCTTTTTTAACTGAAAAGGATAAGGTAGAAGCAATAGTGTTTTTTTGCTGCCGGTAAGTTTTATAAAGCTGGGTGAATGCTTTTTTCCTTACTTTTCTGTCCCTATTTTCCATAAACTTAATATAGTTACCCTTGGTAAGTTCTACTTTTCGGCCTTTATCATCCGCTATGGCCGGAAATTTAATATCAGCATCGTTTATCATGGAAAAAATATATCTGGGTGCCTGGGCCATATCTCCACTTAAAGCTAGTATCTTTTCTTCCTGGGAGGTAAGGACATGTGATTTTTTCCTTAGCAGGTTACCTAAGAAATGACGGTAATCTGCAAACCTTTTCTGGCTGGATGCTTGTTTTAGATAAGCAGAGGGCAAAGATAATATTTCAGGAATTAGCCAAGCAGACTCAGTTTCAAATTTTATTAGCAAACCCTGGGCACGATCCAACATACCCTGGTACTCCGAATTGCCATTATCTTCATCTTTTTTTAGGTGGGCAAAAAAGAATAATTTCTCTACGGCCTGTGCTGTACCTGTATAAAAATTTAGAGTTTTATACAAGTTATCGATAGAACCTGAAAGACTGCCTTGAAACTGGGAAAAAATATTTATCTTGCTTTGTGTGGCAGAAAAGGTTTTTTCCCAGGACTTAAAGTCAGCAAAAATATCTTCTGTCTTCCATCTAAGATGCGCTGGTACATCATTTCTAACTGGTAATTTAGCCACTTCTTTCATTATTAAGTCCTTTTTAATTTTCCAATATTGTTTATTATATAAAAATACATTAATTTATTTAAATAAAATTGTATTTAAATAGCGCAAGGCGGTTTGAATTTTGTTATATTGGCTTGTATAATAAATTTGTTTTTTAGCAGGCTAAAATTCAACTCTAAAGGAAGGATTTGTTGGAGAGAAGAGGAAGAAAAGAATCAATCATCACCCTGATAATAATGATTATTATTGCAGCGGTGATTGTGAGTTGGATTTCAGGTTTATGGAGCTGTGAAGCAGGAAGAAAAGACCTTACAGAGGAAGAGAGGCTTAGCATTGCCGATTATGTTAATTCGGTTTCCGTGCTGGTTCAGCAATCAAATCAGGTTTCGTTTAACTTCTTTTTAACCCTGGACAGAATAAAAAACATATCCAGGGAGGAGCTGGACAGCTCCTTGCTGGGTATAATTGAAGAGAGCACAGTTATTTCTGAAAACTGCAATGAGCTTAATCCCCCCCAATCCTTTGAAGTAGCCCACGGTTATCTGAAGCTGGTCCTAAAGACCAGAAACCAAGCTTACCAAACTTTTAAGCCAGCCTTGTTTAATGCATTGCAGGACATAGATATAGACATTTCAAGCTCTCAGATGACCAATGCTTTTTTGTATATGTTTATGAGCGATGAGATTTATAAATATTTCCAGGAAGAGCTGCAGGTTGCCGGTGAGAATATGGATATTAATAATCTTACCATAATAGACTCGGTAATACTCCAGGATAAGAATTTAACTGACACCCAGAGTGTGGCCAGACTGGTAGAAGATCTAAAAACAGTTACTACCCTTCAGGAAAGGAGGGGAGTGGCAGTAGTAACTCAAAGCATAGAATTTGACCCCAGGGTTATAAATGAGCAGGGAGATTTCCTGATACTTTCCAAGGGTACTGAAATAAGCGTAACTATTTTGATAGAAAACCAGGGTAATATTGCGGAAAGGGACGTTAATGTGGTTATGACCTATAGGGCTCAGGATAATCCTGTAGAAGAAAAAACCTATACCATAGCCAATATAAACCCCTCGGAACAAAAAGCAGTTACTATTACTGGGTTCCCAGCTTATCCCGGCAGAAAATGTGATCTGGAAGTTACAGCAGGGCCAGTACCCGGAGAAGCTATTATCAACAATAACACCGCATCCTATAAGTTTATGATGGAAAACTAGATTTAGACTAAAAAGGGTTTTATAAGTTTTAATTTTCAGTTATAATTAGCCAAGTTTTGTAAATTATAATAGTTATTTATGGAAGAAAAGCAAGGTAAGTCGTTTACAATACTGGTATTATCTGATGCTAAGTCTAAAGTAAGAAAATTTAAAATCTCCTTTAACTTTCTAAGAGCATTATATGTTTGTGGGGTTATTGTAATTGCAGCTGCGGTAATATTGGTATCTAACCTCTATATAACCCGGCAAAAACTTGATGAGAAAATAGCAGAAATAGAAAGAATAGAATATAAAATAAATTACAAAACAGTAGAGTTGCAAAATTTGGAACAGAAAACCTCAGAGATAGAAACCAAGACTAAAATTCTGGAAAACTATTTAAAAGAAGTAGAAGAGCTGGATAGGGTAGTAAGGGATATTACCGGACAGGGAGGCTTCCAGAGCGAGGTTGCATTATATAATACTGAACTTAATGCAGATATAGACTTTGAGAATAATCCTGAAGAAGTTTTCTATTATGTAATTGACCAGGAACAGGAGCTAGACGATATTGATGCTCTGCTGGATCAATTACTGCAAGTGGCTCCCGGACTGTCAGAAAAACTATCCCAAGATAAAGCTAATATTGAAGACTACATATATTTGATGGAACATACCCCCTCCATATGGCCTACCTGGGGCAAGTTAACTTCCAAGTTCGGGGAAAGAAGGTGGGGATATAACCATAAAGGCCTGGATATTGCCAACAGCACAGGAGTTCCCATTAATGCCACTGCCAGCGGAGTAGTAATATTCGCCGATTACCACGGGGGCTATGGGAAAAAAGTTATGATTTACCATGGATTTGATTATACTACCGTATACGCCCATTTAAGCGAGATACATGTTAATGTAGGTGATGAAGTAAAACAAGGTGATGCTATCGGACTGATGGGCAATACAGGAAACAGCACTGGCCCTCATTTACATTATGAAGTATTGGTAGATGGTATACCACATGACCCCCAGGATTATATGCCCTAGAATTTGTTAAATATTTTTTAATTAACAATGGGTATCATACTAGAAGTCAATAATCTAGTAAAAACCAACGGCCAGCAAAAGCAGTAGACGGCATTAATTCTAGCATACAGGTAGGACATATTTTTGGTTTGCTGGATCCCAATGGCGCGGGGAAAACCACTACTGTAGAAATAATTGAAGGTTTAAGGAAACCAGATAGCAGTGTATCAGCTTGGCTAATAGCCACTTTGGAATTATCCATTAAGTTCTTTAAATGGAAATAGCGTAAACATACTTCTGGTTAAGCTAAAAACACTCTTTATAATACCTTTTTATTATTATATAATCTTTAAATCATTATCAGACAAATTTACTATGACTAAAATTGCATATTTGGGACCTGAGGGGACCTTTACCGAGGAAGCTTTAAACTGTTATTTAAAACAGAAAAAAGATATAGAAAAATTACCTTTGCCTACAGTTACTGATGTCGTTAAATATGTAGATAGGGGGCAGGCAGAAGAAGGGCTGGTGCCTATTGAGAATTCAATTGAAGGTTCGGTCAATATCACTTTAGATATCCTAACTTTTGAAAGCGAATCTAAGATAGTTAGGGAAATTATCATACCCATAAAGCATAGCCTGATTGCCAGAAAAGGGTTTAATGCCCAATCTATAAAAAAAATAATCTCCCATCCCCATGCTACAGCCCAGTGCCGAAACTATATTAGGTCTAATTACCCCCAGGCGGAGGTAATAGCTGCCAATAGTACGGCAGAAGCAGTAAAGAAGCTATTGGAAGCAAGTGATGACACTGCAGCCATAGGCACTGCTATCTCAGCCAAGCTCTATGATTTGGAGATAGTTGCCCGGGATATAGAGGATAATAAGGAGAACCGTACAAGGTTTGTATTTGTGGGAAATTATATACCATCCAGGACCGGTGATGATAAAACATCCCTGGTTTGTTTTTTAAAAAAAGATAAACCGGGGAGCTTATACAATATTTTAAGGGAATTTGCAGAAAGGAATATAAATTTAAGCAGGCTGGAATCAAGGCCGGCCAAGAAGAATTTAGGCGATTATGTTTTTATGATAGATGTGGAAGGCCATATACATGACACGGGGATATTTGAAGCTATCGAGGTATTGAGGAAAAAGGTTTATCTAATAAAAATATTAGGTTCCTACCCTGCATGGAAAGAATAAAGGAGCAGTAAGTGATAGATCTAGAGCTATTAAGGAATAATCCGGATACTATAAAGGAAGAAATAAGTAAAAGAAGAATGGACATTGATGTAGATGCCGATATTTTACTGGACCAAAAGCGGAGGTCCCTTATCTTTGAAGTGGAGCAGCTAAGGGCTGAAAAAAATGAAGCTTCAAAAATGATACCTAAACTAGACCAGGCACAAAAAGCAGCCAAGATTTCGGAAATGAAGGATTTAAACAGGCAGCTGCAGGAATTGGAAAAAAACCTGGCTTTGGTAGAAGAGGAGTTTTTTAACCACCTTGCTAATTATCCTAATCTATCTCATAGCAGCACCCCGGTAGGCAAAGACGAAAATGATAATGTTGCTCTTTACTATAAAGGTGAAAAACCCCATTTTGAATTTGAACCTAAGAACCATATTGAGTTGGGTAAAAACCTGGATTTACTGGATGATGACCGGGCTGCCAAGGTTTCGGGATCAAGGTTTGTATACCTTAAGAACGAAGCAGTGTGGTTGGAGTTTGCTTTAGTTCAGTACGTTTTAACTATCTTAACCCAGCGGGGGTTTATTCCGGTTATTCCTCCTACTATGGTAAAACAGCAGGCAATGTATGGTACCGGCTTTTTCCCTGCAGAAAAGACCCAATACTATAAAACTGAGTTGGATGATTTATATCTGGTAGGTACCGCTGAAGTCCCTTTGTGCGCCTATCATAGCGATGAATTTATTGATTATGATAATCTTCCATTAAAATATGCTGGTTTTTCGACCTGCTACAGAAGGGAGGCGGGGGCTTACGGAAAGGATATGGGGGGCATGTTTAGGGTCCATCAATTTGATAAAGTGGAAATGTTTATATATTCCCACCCTGACCAGTCCTGGCAGGAGTATGAGCTGCTAAGAGAAACTTTGGAAGAAATAATGGGGGGACTGGGGCTGCACTACCGGATAATGAACATGTGTACTGGAGATATTGGTAACCCTAATGCTAAGAAGTATGACCTGGAAGCCTGGCTCCCTGGACAGCAAAATTACCGGGAGCTGGCATCATGCAGCCATGATACGGATTACCAGGCTAGAAGGCTTAATATTAAATACCGGCAGGAAGATTTCAAGGGATTGGTACATACCATGAACAGCACTGCCTGCGCTATAGGCAGGACTTTAATTGCTATCTATGAGAATTACCAAACTCCTGAAGGTAATATAAAGGTCCCCAAAGCCCTAGCGCCTTATATGAATGGAATAGAAGAGATAAAGCCTAAAAAATAGGTTTTATTTATTCCAATTTTGTGTATAATTAGTGGCCTGGAGGGGTGGCAGAGTCTGGTTGATTGCGACGGTCTTGAAAACCGTTGAGGGTTTTTCCCTCCGGGGGTTCGAATCCCTCCCCCTCCGCCAGTTCTAGAATTTTACATGTTGCAATGACTATCTTTTTAAAAACCAATAAAGTATAAATTGGATTTTCTATATCCTTTTACATTAAAGAATACATATTACTGCTGACAATTATTGATTCTTAGATTTGATTTGACAAATATATATGAAAAAGATTAAAATTAAGTCTCTCTTTGTTTTGTAATATTTTGAGTAAGGGTAAAGTTTGTTTCTTTCTGTATCCTCTTTCAAAAAAATATTATCAAGCTTAGGGGAATAATATTACGAAGGAGGTTAACATGCAAGGTAGCAAACTATATGTTGGTAATTTTAGCTACTCCACTACCAAAGAACAGCTGGAAGAGCTGTTTGGCCAATACGGAAGTGTAAATGAAGTTACACTAATAGGCAATAAAGGTTTTGGTTTTGTGGAAATGTCTACTACCGAAGAAGCAGAAAAAGCAAAAGAAGCTTTGGATGGTTCTGAATTTAGTGGCAGAACTCTGAGGGTTGACGAAGCTAGGCCTAAGACCAGCAGACCAAGTAGAGACTTTAAAAGATATTAATTAAAAGAGTTTCTAAAATACAAATGGCTCACCTTTAAAACAAGGTGAGCCATTTTTATTGGGAACAATTATTTTAAAAATATCCCCTAAGGCTTTTTCCGGCACTGGATTTTTTGAGTTTGCTCAAAGTTTTAAATTCTATTTGCCTTATTCTTTCCCTGGTAACATTAAACTCCCTGCCCACTTCTTCCAGGGTTCGGGGATGGCCATCATGCAGTCCAAACCTTAATTCCAGGATTTTTCTTTCCCGGTCATTTAAAGTTGACAGTACCTGGTGCAGCTGCTGTTGAAGCATAAAAAAGGAAGCAGCTTCTGCCGGTTCTTTGGCTTCCGTATCCTCGATAAAATCCTCCAGGCTGGTATCACCTTCATCACCAATAGGTGTTTCCAGTGAAATTGGCTGCTGGCTGATTTTAATAATTTCCCTAATCTTATCTGGGCTGAATTCCGTAGAATCAGAAATCTCCTCCACGGAAGGATCCCTGCCTAGCTTTTGAATAAGCCTACGTTGGGTCCGAATTACCTTGTTGATATTTTCCACCATATGGACAGGCACCCTTATGGTCCTGGCTTGATCAGAGATTGCTCTGGTTATTCCCTGTCTAATCCACCAGGTAGCATAAGTGGAAAACTTGTACCCTTTACGGTAGTCAAATTTTTCTACAGCCCTCATTAACCCTAAATTACCTTCTTGAATCAAGTCTAAAAATAAGAGGCCCCTTCCTGCATATTTCTTGGCTATACTGACTACCAATCTTAAATTTGCCTTAATCAAGGCTTGCCTTGCCGCTAAATTACCTTCCTCAATTTTTTTTGCCAGCTGGGTTTCTTCCACTGCCGATAGCAGCCTGGTTCTGCCAATTTCCTTTAGGTACATCTGGACGGGGTCTTTAGAGGTAAATTTAAAGGAAGCATCACTAACGTGTTTAACCGCACTATGCTTGGTGCTAGAATCATCTTCTGGAGCCTCAGAATGAATATCTATATTAAGCTTGCCCAGGGCCTTGAATATATTACTGGCTTGATTTTTATTTAATTTTAAATCAGTGATAGTGCTTTTGATATCCTCGCTATCCAATATGCCTTTATCTTTTCCTTTTTGTATTAATTGTTTTATTTGTTTTAATTTTAGTTCAGTCTTTACTTTAATCACCTATGTCTTATATTAATAATGTTAAAAAAATACCTGGCTGAATTCAACTTAAGTAGTAATTTTAAGTGGATGATTTAAGCTTAAAAAATAAAGCCAAACCTGTATCTTAAATTAGCTAGGTTAAATATGTTTATTTTTATAGTTATTATAGCACAATAGCCAAACATTATAAATTGCAGCCCACTTAGCTTAATAATCAACATATCGGGGGTTAAAAACCAGAAAATAGGTGGAAAGCCTGAAAGGATTATTTAAATTTTAAATAAAATTGTTTTCCGGCATCCAGGTGATGCATAACAGGACAGAGCGTTTTCAGCTGATTGATTTTAAGTCTTATTTTTGTTATAAAGTTAAGCAGCTTAAAGGCGCGCCTGTAGCTCAACTGGATAGAGCAGTGGACTACGAATCCATCGGTTGGGGGTTCGAATCCTCTCAGGCGCACCATTTTATAATATAGCTAGGGGGAGGGGTAATAGATATGAAGGATTTTGAGTTTAGTATGCCAACCAAAATCATCTTTGGCAGAGGTGTTGAGAAAAAAATAGGACAGGAAATTAAAAAATATGCACAAAAAATCCTTTTCCACTATGGTAGCGGCAGCATAAAAAAGAATGGTCTTTATGAGCAGGTATTAAAATCCTTAAGAGAAAATGATATAGGTTTTGTTGAGCTGTCCGGAGTACAGCCAAACCCCAGGCTAAGCCTAGTCCAGGAAGGTATAAGGCTGTGCAGGGAGAACAAGATTGAATTAATACTGGGAGTAGGGGGAGGATCCGTAATCGATTCAGCTAAAGCCATTGCCATAGGAGTCCCCCATGAGGGCAATGTATGGGATTTTTATACCAAGAAGGCAACTGTAACCAAGGCATTACCGGTAGGAGCAATACTAACCATACCTGCAGCTGGAAGCGAAGCCAGCAATGGTTCGGTCATTACTAATGATAGTAATGACTACAAAAGACCGGTAGAAAGCGAACTCATCAGGCCCAAATTTGCTTTTATGAATCCGGAAACTACCTTTACCCTGCCTGCTTACCAGACTTCATGCGGAGCTTCAGATATAATGGCCCATGTCATGGAAAGATATTTTACCCGGGTTAAGAATGTTGATCTTACGGACAGGCTGTGCGAGTCTGTCTTAAAAACAATGATTAAATTTACCCCTATTGTCTTGGAGGAACCGGAAAACTATGATGCCAGGGCAGAGATTATGTGGGCGGGAACAGTAGCTCATAATGATCTTTTAACTACTGGAAGACAAGGAGACTGGGGCACTCATATGATAGAGCATGAAATTAGCGCTATCTACGATATAGCCCATGGGGCGGGACTTTCTATAGTTTTCCCGGCTTGGATGAAATATGTTTATAAAAGTGATTTGGAGAGGTTTGCCCAGTTTGCTACCAGGGTATGGAATGTTGACCCTGATTTATTTGATTTAGAGCAGACCGCTTTGCAGGGAATAAGAAGGCTGGAGCAGTTCTATACCCAAATTAAGATGCCCATAAGGTTAAGCGAAATAAATATAGGCCATGACCGGTTTGAGGAGATGGGGGCCAAAGGTGTGGAATTTGGAAATCCTGGCAACTTTTTGGAGCTCAGAAAAGAAGATATAATAAACATATTAAAATTGGCACAGTAAGGATTTTATGGCTATTTATTCCTACAATATTACCGATAAGAAGGTAATTATAAAAATTGATAGAAGGATATGTGAAACTTCTGAAGAACTTGTGGAAAGTGAATTATTTGCTGAGGTGATAAGGCGTTGTATAAAAAACCTTCAGAAGCATCATTCTCCACTTCTGGGAATCTTCCAGGGCAGGGATATTGATTCTAACACAGAAGAAAGCCTGATAGGGGTTCTAAAACTGTTAACTATTTATCCTGCCCGGCTAATCCCAAAAATGGCAGAGAAATACAATTTTTTAGTTGAAAAAAGTGAACTGCTCAATGATTTTGTAGAATATCTTTACAATTATTGGAGAAGTTTTGAAAGGTTTGTAATTTGTAGTTCAGAAATAGAGGCATTAGATAAAAAACCTTACCGTACTTTTAACCAGACTGTAGAAACACTTACTCATCTGGTAAGGGGAACCTACAGGGATTTACAGGAAAATATTACTGGAAAACATCCCCGCATATACCGGCAGGTTAGGGCAGGTTCCGAAGTGGCAGCTATTGCCCAGCCTAAAAAATTGGGAATGCCCCCAGGCCTTTATGAAAAACTGGAAGGAATACCTGTAATCAGGCAAGCCTTAATTTACCCTCCTTTAGTGTTGAACCCTCCTATGAATAAAAGGACTGGAAGCTTCGAGAGATTGGATAAGAATCCTTTAGAAAAAGTAGAAATAAATAAAGAGGATTGGCTATGTTATCCAGCACAGGTGGGCCCGTTGGCTATTTATATATTTTTCCATCGTCATTTCTATGAATTAGGATTCTCGCTGTCCAATCTGTTTGAGTTGGTAGAAGATGATAATTTAGGTACAAAACCGGATGCTGTATACCTGTTTGGGGTTGAGGAATCCCAAATCAAGGACTTGGCTGATTTTCCTACTGTCTTCTATGATGATGTTGAAAATGATTTAATGATAGCGGCAGTTCCCAATGCTGATCGTTTTGGCTATTTTGGGTATCTTAAAAAAATGGTACTTACCCTTCACAATATTATTATGATGAAGAGGGGCAGGTGGCCTTTCCATGGAGCACTGGTTAATATAAAACTGGTAGGTGGGGAGGATGCTACTGTACTGATGGTGGGGGACACAGGAGCAGGCAAATCCGAGACATTGGAGGCACTGAGAATATTAGGCCAGAAATATATTCGGGATATGACTATTATTGCTGATGATATGGGATCGGTTGAATTAAAATCAGGGCAAATTTTAGGCTATGGTACTGAAATAGGTGCTTTCCTAAGATTGGATGACTTACAGCCAGGGTATGCTTTTGGCCAGATGGACCGGGCTATTATCATGAGCCCCAATCAGGTTAATGCCAGGATTGTATTGCCGGTTACCAATATTGATACCATATTAAAGGGCTGGAAAATAAACCTGATCCTTTATGCTAATAACTATGAAAATGTTGACCAGGATCATCCTATTATCGAGTTTAACAGCAATTATAGGGATGCTTTACGGATGTTTAGGGAAGGTACGGTAATGAGTAAGGGTACTACCACTTCAACTGGATTGACTCATTCTTATTTTGCAAATATATTTGGAGCTCCCCAATATAAAGATTTGCATGAGAAAATAGCAGATAAATATTTTCAAGCTTTTTTCCAGAAAGGCATAAAGGTAGGCCAGATTAGAACCAGGCTGGGCATAGAAGGATATGAGATGAATGGTCCCCAAGAGGCGGCTACCAGTTTGCTGGAAGTTATTTCCCAATAGGCCTATGGCTTTTTCTGTACCACTTTTAGGCTTCTAAGCCTGTTTATGGCTGCACCTATTTCTATTTTCCTGGGCAGGGCAAAACTGCCCGGATGTTTAGAGGCAAAAGGGGATATGACCTTTAGCCCACCAGTACTAATATCTGAAATTACTTTATCCAGGCACTGGCTAAGAGTAAGGCTGCCGTCAATATATTTATTCTTTAAAGCATAATAAATTATTTCTGAAATAGCGTTAACCTGGCTGGAGTCAACTATTTGTTCCAGGGCTGAAAGGTCAATATCTTCCAACCCAAATGTAATCTGGCTTATGCCCCTGGATTTTATTTTCTTTTTATTCCCCCGGTAAGGATTGATGCTTTCCGGCAGGGGTATCCTCTCAGTTATGGCACCAAAACAGCCGGGGATTTCGTTATTTCTTTTATCTTTTTTATTTTTAATCATCTGTTTTGCCTGGTTGGTAACCAGTGCAGGCAGATATGTATCCATCATAATCACCTGGTCAGCTACTTCAAAATAATCACTGCAGCCTCCCATTACCATGAGAATAGAAGTTTTATACTGCTTAAAAAGATTTTTAACCTGGTCAATGAATGGGGTTATAGGTTCTTTATTATTGGGAACTATTTTTTGCATTATTGGGTCCCTGATAAGGAAATTGGTGGCAGAGGTATCTTCATCTATTAATAATAAATCTGTTCCCAGCTCTAGTGCTTCCATAATATTAGCGGCTTGGGAGGTGCTCCCACTGGCGTTGGGGGTGCTAAATTTCTGAGTGTTTTTACCTCTTGGCAAATTATTAATAAAAGGAGAAATATCTACCTTTTGTATGCTACGGCCTTCCTCCGCCCTGATTTTTACTGCGTTTTTTAGGGCTATTACATATTCTCTGCCATCCTGGGGAACATGGTTGTATACACCCTGCTTTACTGCTTCCAGAAGAGTTGTTTTGCCATGGAAACCTCCTCCAATTATCAAGGTTATGCCGGGGGGAATGCCCATACCCTTAACTTTTCCTTTATGGGGAGCAGTAAGCTCTATCTCTAGTTGAGGGGGAGATTTAAAAGGTACGGCATCTTCTAGGGAGAGGGGCTTATCTGAGACCCCGCTTCTTCGGGGAAGGATGGAGCCGTTAGCAATAAAAGCTACCAGATTATGGTTTGGCAGCTGCTTCCGCAAATAAACCTGGTCTTCGCATACCTGAATATAGTTTATACAATCATCCTTATTTAGGGCCGAATAAAACAGGGAAAGAGATATAATCTTGGGAATTTTTTCCATTAGAAGGGTTTCGCACTCCCTGCCCATTATCCTACGGCCCCTGGCGGGAAGACCGGCATAAAAGCATACCTCCACTAATTTTTGGTTAACTGTGCATGAAGTTCTTTCCAGTATATGTTGTCTGCCGCAATCTATATGCAGCAAGCCCGACTTGCCGCTGCCAGTTTTTGAGAGGGATAAATTGTTGATAGCTTGGCTGAAAGCCCGGGTAATATAATCCTGCAGGGCTATCCTACGGGGTTTTGTGTTAAACAGGCCGGGGCTAAATTTTGCTTTTTCCTGCATAACCCTGGCCCGTAATTTAGAAGGAGCGGCAAAGGGATCCCCCTGTATATGGTCTAAATACAGTGTAAAGTCTTCAAAATCATAGCTTCCCCTTAATTGCTGGTAGGCTTTATACCCTCTTTGGTCTATTTTTTGGATTAATTTTTTTAAATATTTCATAATATAAGGTCTTTTATTGATGCAGGTAGTACCATTTTGTTTATACCTATATATTTTAATAACATAGGGCCTCTGTAACAAGGATATTTTTTTAAATAAATGTTTTAAAATATAGTATAAATATATTACAATAGCTTGCGGATAAGCTTGATGCTTTTTTTTACAATAGTTGTTATTATATACAATACTCGTTGGGAGGAGTGCGTGAGTGGCTGAAACGGGCCGCCTGCTAAGCGGTTAGGTGGGTATTAGCCCGCCTCGAGGGTTCGAATCCCTCCTCCTCCGCCATAATTCTATCTATTGCTTAAAACCATTTTCAGCATCATATTTTAAATTAGGACATCATTGGAATTTGAAATTATCATCTAAATCATTATAATTTAGTGAAAAAAAGGAGGTAAAATCGATGAAAACTAAAACCAAACTAATTGCTGCAATAACAATCATAGCCCTTACCTCTATGCTGCTGGCATCCTCTGGATGTTTTTTCCGGCCAGCATTAGAGCAAGAAAAGTCTACTGTTCCCCAGGAGACAGCTACAGAAGAGCAAAGCACTGAAAAACAAGTACCGGAGCAGGAGGATAATGTTGCGGACGAAAAAATTTCTCCAGAACCGGAACAGGAGGAGCAGGTAGGTGGGGAAGCTGAACAGGAGAGTAATTCCTTTTTCGCTTACGCCATACTAAAAAGCTATGATGCAGGACAAAAAAAGCTATATGTAGAGCAGCTGATAAATGAACCCAACCAGCAGGAAATAGGGGATCAGGTAACCCATTCCAGCAATTGCCAGGCCATTCTGAGTGTTTTGGTAAGAAATGGTACAGAAGCTGAATATGTTCAAGGTATAAGTATTGAAGACATACCTACCGGGCAGGAAGTAGGATTGGATGTAAAAAACGGGGTGGTGGAAAAAATAATTTACCAGTTATGGCTGGATGAAAGCCAGCAGGCTGAAGTTAAGCCTGTAGATGGGCAAAATGAATTTTTTGCCAATGCCATTTTAAAAGGTATAGTTGATGGAAGCACCCTGCTGGTAGAGCAGCTTGTAAATGAACCCAATCAAAAAGAAATAGGGGAAAATATAGTATTGGCTCAAAACAGCCAAACTTATTTTTCGGCAGTAATTAGGTCCAATGGACAAGAAAAGGAAATAATAAACGCAATAGACATTTATAAGATTCCCAGAAACCAGGAGGTAGGACTCATAGTGGGCAATGATACTAAGGTTTCTGCTGTAATCTATTCCCTGGTTTTGGAATAATTTGACTCATTAGCTTTTAAGCCAATTGGCAAGGGGATAAACAGACGAAGCAACAATCAGCATGGCTGCGAGCTGCAATTCTGTAAATGGTTTTAATAATAGCCGGGGGTAATGCAGTTCTAGGTCGTAAATAGCAGCCCTGACAATTAGGACATGGCAACCCAGGCCCTTTGCTTCCCCTAACATGAAGTAAAGGTTTGGGCTGGAGAAAAAAAGTGGGATTTATTGATTTATAAATTTTAAGGGTTTGTATTTCCCTGGCTTTTTTTACATAATTATTAACAGGGCCAGTTATCTGGCCCATATTTAAATTATCTATTTGATAAATGGTTAAGAAAAAAACTGAAAAATTCATATTTAAGGATAGCGTTGTACTGGTAAGCCCTACTGGGCAGAGGGCCCAGAACCTAAAAGAGTTTCTAAATATACTTGAAGGATCTCCGGATAGAGTTATCTTCCATCATCTATACCAGTCTCATTTAAAGTATGGTTTAACTTTAAAAGATTACCCTAATGACTTTGCCAATTGGGCTGCAGAAGCCCTGGAAGATATAGCCTTGGCGGAAAAGCTGGCCAGTTTTGACCCTTATGACTTTCCCTATGTGTCCCAAGCCAAAGAAGTAATGGTGTCCATACTGGAGGAGCATTTGTGGGATTTACCGACTGTACCCTGGGTTAGGCCCGGTTTTGAATTCTATTTCAGCTATTCGGCTACCATAGTATTGGATACCTCTAATGAGGCCAGTACTATAGGGCAGTTTGCCAAAGCTTTATCACACATACCTGACTCCAGTCTCTATTACCACTTTTATGAAGCCAGAAAACGCCATAAAACTAAACAGGGAGATGATTTTTCAGTATGGATAGAATCAAATTTTAACCTTCCGGATTTAGTAGAAGAAATAAGGAATATAGATTTCTATTTCTTCAGCCTGGCCGAGGTAAGAGAAAAACTATTGACCTTAATGGGGAAGTTATGAGCATGCTAGCAGCCTATCAGCATATAGTTGGCAAGGATAAAATCGACCAACTTTACCGGCTGGCCAAATTGTCTGAAAATAAAAAAGTAGTGATGGTAAACTCTACCAAGGATGGGGGAGGAGTAGCTGAAATACTTCACCGCCTGGTGCCCTTGCTATGTGAGTTAGGCATAGACTGCCGTTGGGAAACCATAAAGGCAGAGCCTTCCTTTTATGAGATTACTAAATCCATGCACAATGCCATGCAGGGAAAAAAGATAAATTTCAGCCCTGAAACCTTGGATTACTATTTGGAGGTAAACCGTAAAAATGCCAAGAACCTAAACCTGGAGGCAGACATAGTGGTTATACATGACCCCCAGCCCCTGGCTTTGGTAAGCTACTACCCCCATAATAAGAGCAAGTGGGTATGGAGATGCCATATCGATACTTCTAAACCGGAATTATCCCTTTGGAAATTTTTTAAGAAGCATCTACTGGGTTATGAGGCCAGCATTTATTCCATAGCTAAGTTTTCACGTCCTCTACCGCATCCCCAGTATCTTATACCTCCTTCCATAGACCCACTGGCTGAAAAAAATCGTGATATGGCCCCGGAAGAAATTAAAAAAGCGGTATCCTCTTTTGGATTATCAGATTCTAAACCCATGCTTCTTCAGGTATCGCGTTTTGATAAGTTTAAAGACCCGGTAGGTGTAATTGAAGCTTATCGGCTGGTAAAAAAGGAACTGGATATCCAGCTGGTACTGGCAGGAGGCACTGCCTCTGACGACCCTGAAGGAGAAATGGTTCTGCAGGAAGTTAGAAAGGCGGCTGGAAATGACCCTGATATACATATCCTTCTTCTGGACCCAGGTTCCAATACCCAAATTAATGCCTTACAGAGAGCTGCGGATGTAATCATCCAAAAATCTACTAAGGAGGGCTTTGGCTTGGTGGTTACTGAGGCCATGTATAAGGGTAAACCGGTGGTAGGGGGAGCAGTGGGAGGTATTACCATACAGATACAAAACCATCAGACCGGTTTTTTAGTGCACTCTCCAGAAGGAGCAGCCTACCGCATAAGATATTTGATTAACAGGCAGCAAGTTAGGCAACAAATGGGAAAAGCAGCAGCAGAGTATGTTATAGGCAACTTCCTTATTACCCGTCACTTAAGAGATTACCTGGCTTTGTTCTATATTTTATACAATATGAATCAAGGCATTATTTACGTGTAACCATTATGGTTGAAAAAGAGAAAATAGCGTTAAAATGCTATTTAAAAACAGTAGAAGAGACTCTGCAGGAACTGGATACAGACCGTACAGGTTTGACCGCCCAAGAAGCAGCACAAAGGATAGAGCAATATGGGCCTAATAGGATTCCTTCAAAAAAGGCTATTACGGTTTGGCAGGTCATATTAAGACAATTTAAAAGCCCCTTAATCTATATACTACTAGCTGCAGCTGTTGTTTCCTTGGCCATGGGAGAATACAAAGACACTATATTTATATTGGTAGTGATAGTGCTTAATTCAGGGTTGGGAACCTATCAGGAGTACAAAGCAGAGAAAAGTGCTCAATCTCTTGAAAGTTATTTAAAGAAATGGGCCAGGGTTATAAGAGGGGGCGAGGAAAAAGGTATAGATGCCTCCCAGTTAGTGCCCGGGGATATTGTACTGCTTCAGCCAGGAGACAAGGTTCCGGCAGACCTTAGGTTGATAAATACCAATAATTTAACCGTGGACCAATCTATCCTTACCGGAGAATCAACTACAGTAGAAAAAAACATCAAAACCATGGCTGACGAGAGAGCTACTAGTGATTGTGCCAATATGGTCTTTGCTGGCACCACAGTAAGTTCTGGCAGGGCCAGGGGGGTGGTGGTAGCTACGGGCCTGGAAACAGAAATAGGCAAGATAGCAGAAGCAGTGTATGCTGCTGATGATGTAAAGCCTCCACTGCTGATAAGGATGGACAGGTTTGCCAAACAGATTGGATTCATAGTGCTGGCGGCAGCAGCGGTGATTGCGGTAGTGGGCCTGTTACAGGGCTATGGGTATTCGGAAGTTTTTCTACTTGCAATTGCCCTGGCAGTATCTGCTATACCGGAAGGTTTACCCATTGCGGTTACAGTAGCCTTATCTATTTCTACCAATAGAATGGCTAAGAGAAATGTAATAGTAAGGAAATTAGCTGCTGTAGAAAGCCTGGGAAGCTGTACCCTTATTGCCAGTGATAAGACCGGTACCTTAACGGTTAACCGCCAGACGGTACAGAAGGTTATATCGGGTTCAGGAAAAAGTTATGAAGTTACTGGCCTGGGATATAACGATCAAGGCCATATAGAAGATGCCAATGGCCTAAAAACAGAACAGGATGAATTTATATCTGAGTTAGCTGAAGCCTGTATAATGGATAATGAAGCAAGCCTGCAGCAGGATGATGGCAAGTGGACCCATGCAGGCGATCCGGTAGAAATTGCCCTGTTATCTTTTGCCTATAAAGCTGGGATTAACCCCAAGCACTTAAGATATAAAACTTCATACTTGGGCGGGATACCCTTTGAATCAGAAAACAAGTTTTCTGCTACTGTCTATCAAAAGGATGATAAGGTTAAAGCAGTAGTCAAAGGTGCAGCAGAAGTAGTAGTCCCTATGGCTAAACAAGTATGGCCCCAGAACCCCGGACAGCCTTATAACCAGGATAAAATTTTGGATTTTGTAAACCAGCTAACCAGGCAGGGGTACAGGGTTTTAGCTGTAGCTACTTCCGACTCAATAAATAAGGATAATTATGAAAATTTAACCCTTAAGGACCTTGGTTCGCTCAGCTTGCTGGCCATAATAGGTTTTTCTGATCCTTTAAGACCGGAAGTAGAAGAGGCAGTGCTAAAGAGTCAGAAAGCAGGCATAAGGGTAGTTATGGTTACTGGTGACCATCCAGAAACAGCCCTGTCCATTGCCCAAAAGCTTAACATTGCCCAAAATATGGATAAGGTACTTACCGGTAGACAGCTAAAAGATTTAGAAGAGGGACAAGAGATAAGTGCAGAGCTTAAGGAAAAGATAGGGCAAGCTACGGTGTTTGCCCGGGTATCTCCTATTCAGAAATTAAATATTGTTGACTTATTAAGAAAAGCAGGAAATTTTGTAGCAGTTACCGGGGATGGCGTAAATGATGCTCCCGCCTTAAAGAAAGCTAATATAGGAGTAGCTATGGGTTCTGGTACTGATGTTGCTAAGGATACAGCTTCCATTATAGTTACTGATGATAGTTTTGCTTCTATAGTGTCCGGCATAGAAGAAGGGAGGTTTGCCTATGATAATATAAGGAAAGTAACCTACTTGCTCATTTCTACGGGGGCTGCAGAGATATTGATTTTTATGTCTGCATTATTTATGGGGTTGCCACTGGCCCTGGTAGCAATACAAATATTGTGGCTTAATTTGGTAACCAATGGTATACAGGATATAGCACTTGCTTTTGAAGGCGGAGAGCCAGGGGCAATGGCCCGCAAACCACGGGACCCCAATGAAGGAATATTTAACCGCCTTATGATAGAACAAACCCTGATATCAGGAATATCAATGGCTATAATTACCATTGGTACCTGGTATTATTTAATGGAAAAAGGATATGAAATATCTTCAGCCAGAAACCTTATACTGATGCTGATGGTTCTAATGCAGAACATACATGTTTTTAATTGCCGCTCTGAATCCAATTCCACCTTTAGGGTTTCCCTGAGCAGAAACTATTTGCTGATAGGAGGAGTCTTAGCCGCACAAGGAATACATTTGGCCAGCCTTTACATTCCCTTCATGCAAAATCTTTTAGGGGTATCACCAATTACTTTTACCCAATGGCTATTGCTGTTTTCTCTAGCTACCATAGTATTATGGGTAATTGAAACATACAAGTTCGTGAAAAGAAAAATAGGTGCATTTAGCTGATTGATTTTTATTTTATGTTCCATATAATAAAGACTTACACCCTCATCTAATGTTATAATTGCTTCGGTTAAGGAGAGATGGCTGAGCGGCTTAAGGCGCACGCTTGGAAAGCGTGTAGGTGGCGTAAGCTGCCTCGAGGGTTCGAATCCCTCTCTCTCCGCCAAATTAGCCTGAAATCAACTATGAAGGGAGCATGGTATGCTAAATTCAATGGTAAGAAAAATGAAATGTCCTCAAACTGGAAAAAGGCTAAAGCCTGATCCCTCTGATATTTTTTTGGAAGTGGAAGATTCAGATATAAAATATCCTATTTATGAAAGTATCATAAATTTTAGGGCAGAACTAAAAGAAGCTGATTTTAAAATTCCAGAACAAGGCCAGGGTTCCTTAATTAAATGGGAAGAGCTGATGGTTAAAGAAAGTGAATCCTTGGCCGGCAAGATCAATTTACCCCAGACTTTCAGGGCAGTGGCTTTAGATATTCCCTCAGGAAGTGATCTTTTTGTAAAAAAATCTTTTCAAAAATACAAGGAAGCATCCATATTGGTAGCAGATACTGACCCTTCTATGTTGTTAAGAGCAAAACAAAGGTATGAAGACTTAGGGCTAAAAAATGCTATTTTTATTTGCTGTGACCTAAACCGGTTACCCTTGCTGGAAGGGGTTATAGGTATGGTTGTATCCATGTTGGGGTTTAGCAGAATACCTTCCCAGGAGATGGCTATGACAGAAATAAAGCGGGTACTAAGGGTCAGCGGTACTTTTATTGGTGCCTTTTATTTACAAAATAACCCGGGTCAACAGTTTTTAAGCCAGTGGGGAGCCAAGGCGGAAGCATTTAAAACCATTGAAGAAATTGAAGGTTTTATGTCTGATAAATTTGATTTTATAGACCAGGAACTGGTAAAAAATAAATTTGTTTTTGAGGCCCGCAAAAGCTGGCCTTCCTGCGGGGTTAAATGGTAATGGGGCAAATAAGGATTGATAAATTAATACAGTCTTCCAGGAAGACTGTAGGATTGGAAATAACTCCTCAGGGAAAGCTAATAGTTAGGGCCCCGGCTATGGTTAACCCTGGTATGTTACAGGTCTTTTTAAGCAAAAAAGCAAATTGGATTCACCAAAAGAAAAAACTGGCTCAAGCCAGGGCCCAACTAGAGCCTGCCCTGGATTTAGGATCCAGCCCGCGAGTACTGCTATGCGGCAAATATTATCCTGTAAATTATATTGACGGCAAATATTTAAGATTTGATGGTGGCTTTTTCATCCCCAAGGTTGGGATACCACAACAAAAAAAGCTAATAGTAGGCTGGCTTAAAAGGAAGGCAAAAAAATATTTACTGCAAAGAGTGGAAAATCTAGCATGCCGGCTGGGTATAAGTTACAGGAAAGTGCGTATTACCTCTGCCCGCAAGAGATGGGGATCTTGTTCAGCTAAGGGTAATTTAAATTTTACCTACCGTTTAATAATGGCTCCTCCTGCAGTAATAGATTATGTAATAATCCATGAATTGATACATATATTGGAACACAATCACTCCAGGAAATTTTGGGAAAAAGTATCTTTAGCCCTGCCAGATTACAAATATTGCCAGCAGTGGCTTAAGGAGAATGAGTACAGGCTGGCAGTTTAAATGAAGAAAGAACAGCTAAGTGGAGGAATTCTGGGATTATGTATTGGCGATGCATTAGGAGTGCCATATGAAGGTTTTTCCCGGAAACAAATGGCCCGCTACCAGAAGATTTCTATAGAAAAAAGCCCTGGCATATGGTCTGATGACAGTTCACTTACCCTTTGTCTTGCCCAAAGCCTTACCGGAGGTTTCAATCTTAAGAACATAGCAGATAAATTTGTAGCCTGGCTAGAGGATGGTTACCTGACACCCCAGGGCACTGCCTTTGGCATAGGAAAGACTACTAGAATGGCCATAAATAATTTAAAGCGGGGAAAAGATCCACAACACTCAGGACTGACTGGAGAAGACAGTAATGGCAATGGCTCCCTGATGAGGATTTTACCCCTGGCTTATTATTGCTATCATATGGAAATCTCCCAGAGACTTGATATAACTGGAAAGGTTTCGGCCATTACCCATGCCCACCAGCGGTCAATTATAGCCTGTTGCATTTATATTCAGCTTGCTGTTGAAATTCTGTCCGGTAAAAATTTGATAGAGGCTTATAGGAATATGCAAAAAGCAATTGCCTCCTATTTTGCTGGAGATGAACAGCTACCTTATTATGACCGTATTCTAAATGATGACCTTTCAAAAGTTAGCAGGGATAATATATTTTCTGGAGGTTATGTAGTGGAGAGTTTGGAAGCCTCTATTTGGTGTCTTTTAAATAATAGCAGCTATCAGGACACGGTATTGGAAGCTATTTACCTGGGGCATGATACTGATACTACTGCCGCCCAGGCAGGAGGGCTAGCTGGCACTTACTATGGGCTGGGGGAAATACCGCCACATTGGATAAAGAGCCTGTCAAAAAAAGAAGATGTGGTACAAATAGCGGAAAATTTATGGGAGAGCATAATTATAAATGGATGATGTGGGCTATATAATAAAAGTACTTAAGCTTAATGCCGACCGGAAAACAGTTTTGGCTAGAACAGGTTACGGTATAAATGTTTCAGGCCAGCTGGGTCTTTCCATACCTTTTTTGCGTAAAACAGCCAAAGCTATAGGGAAAAACCATAGCATCGCCCTTCAATTATGGCAAAGCGGTATACATGAGGCCAGAATACTAGCCAGCATGGTGGATAACCCTGCCATGGTTACTAAAGCCCAGATGGAGCAATGGGCCAAGGATTTTAAATCTTGGGATTTATGTGACCAGGTATGCAATAACCTGTTTAAGTTTAGCCCCTATGCCTGCCGCATGGCAGTTAATTGGGCTTACAGGGAAGAGGAATTTATAAAAAGGGCTGCCTTTGTATTAATGGCTACCTTGGCTGTAGGGGATAAGAAGTTAGAAGATGCTAAGTTTGGCAAATTCTTACCTTTAATTATTTACCATAGCACCGACCCTAGAAATTATGTAAAAAAAGCAGTTAATTGGGCCTTAAGGCAAATAGGGAAAAGAAACCATGCCTTAAATAATTTAGCTATTGAAACTGCTGAAAAAATAAGTAATATAGATTCAGAAACTGCCCGGTGGATTGCTTCTGATGCCCTGAGGGAACTTAAGGGTAAGGCAGTGCAAAAAAGGTTGGGGAGAGATGGCTGAGTTTGGCTGAAAGCGCTCGATTCGAAATCGAGTAGGCAGCCTCGAAGCTGCCTCGGGGGTTCGAATCCCTCTCTCTCCGCCATAAGATAAATTGTTTCAGGTTTGAGATAGATAAAATAATCATTACTTCTTTTTTATTGATTCCTAAATCAATCCAGTATAGGATATTGTTTATTCTCAAAGGCTAAAGGATGTTATGGAAAATTATTCAAACATTATTGCTAACCAGTTGAACTTGGATAAAACCAAGGTTGAAGCCACGCTGAGTCTTCTTCAACAGGGAAATACTATTCCTTTTATAGCCAGGTACAGGAAAGAATCTACTGGGAACCTGGATGAAGTCCTTATACAGGAAATAGAAAGAGAAGAAAAAAAATTAGTGGAACTGGGGCTTAGAAAAGAAACCATCTTAAAGGAAATTATACGACAGGGGAAACTAAATCCTGAGCTTAAAGGCAATATAGAGAAAGCAGAGACTATATCAGAATTAGAGGATATCTATCTTCCGTATAAGCCCAAGAAAAAAACTAAAGCATCAATAGCTAGGGAAAGGGGCCTGGAGCCCCTGGCAGAAAAGATATGGGATCAGGGTAATTTTGATTTAGAAGCTGAGTCTAAAAATTATACCAGTGAAAAAGTGGCCAGCCCAGATGTTGCCCTGGAAGGAGCCAGGCACATAATAGCTGAATGGTTAAACGAAGACAGGCCAGCTAGGGAAAAGATCAGAAACCTTTTTGCCAAGAAAGCTGTAGTTCAGTCCATATGTACAAATAAAGATAATGAAGATGCATTAAAATATAAAGACTATTTTGATTACTTGGAACCTCTAGCCACAATAAGTTCACACCGGTATTTGGCTATAATCAGGGGAGAGAAGGAAAAATACCTTAGGGTAATGATAAGCCCTGATTCTGCAGAGGGTATATCTATACTGGAAAAAATTTATATAAAATCAAACAATGAAGCCAGCCAACAGGTAATGTTGGCCATACGGGACAGTTATCGGCGGCTTTTGGCTCCATCTATGGAAAATGAATTTAGGGCAAAAGCCAAGGAGAGCGCAGATAGTGAAGCTATAGCAGTTTTTGCCCATAATCTCAAACAGCTGCTGCTGGCGCCCATACTGGGTTCAAGGAGAATACTTGCTATTGATCCCGGCTACCGTACCGGGTGCAAAGTTGTATGCTTGGATGAAAACCTGGATTTAGTCTATAACCATACCATATATCCCCATCCTCCAGTAAAAAAAGAACAAGAAGCGGCCCAGTCTATCAGGGAAATGATATCCCGGTTTAACATAGAAGCAATAGCTATCGGCAATGGTACGGCCAGCAGGGAAACCCGCCAGTTCATAGATTCCCTAAACCTTCCAGATAAAGTAAAGGTATTTGTAGTCAGCGAAAGCGGAGCTTCCATTTATTCTGCATCTGAAGCAGCCAGGGAAGAATTTCCCCATCATGATGTTACAGTGAGAGGTGCAGTTTCTATTGGAAGGCGGTTGGCGGACCCTTTATCAGAACTGGTTAAAATCGACCCTAAGTCTATAGGGGTAGGTCAATACCAGCATGATGTGGACCAGGCCAGGCTGAAAGAAAGCCTTAACCAGGTAGTGGAGAGCTGTGTTAATATGGTAGGGGTTAACCTTAATACAGCCAGTAGGCATTTGCTGATGTATGTATCTGGATTAGGGGCCAAAATAGCTAAAAATATAATAAATTACAGAAGCCAAAACGGCTCGTTTAAAAACCGGGAAGAACTTAAGCAAGTGCCTAAACTGGGAGATAAGATATTTGAGCAGTGCGCGGGTTTTTTAAGGATAGAGCAAGGCACTAACCCTTTAGATAATAGCTCTGTTCATCCGGAAAGTTATTATCTGGTAGAAAAGATAGCGGAAGATTTAGGGGTGAAAGTAAAAGATTTGATAGGGGACAGGCAAATAGAACAGAAATTAGATTTATCCCGGTATGTGGATGGTAATGCAGGTTTGCTTACTTTAAAGGACATAGTCAAAGAACTGGCTAAGCCAGGCAGGGATCCCCGCAACAGGGTAGACGATTTCGAATTTAACTCCAAACTTAAAACCATAGAAGACCTAAAGCCAGGAATGATGGTAAATGGCATCATTACCAATATTACTAATTTTGGTGCCTTTGTAGATATTGGAATTAAAAGTGACGGACTTATACATATATCCCAACTGTCAGATAATTATGTAAAACAGGTACAGGATGTAGTAAGCATGCATCAGCAAATTAAGGCTAAAGTAATAGAGATAGATCTGCAGAGGAATAGGATATCTTTATCCCTTAAAGATATAAGTTAAGATCTGGCTTTAAGCCAGGGAAAAAATAAAAGCAGCATTATGCTCACCAAGGGGATAACCAGTATTATATTCATTGTAGCTACTACCCCTATCATATCGGCTACCTTTCCTAAAAATATCATAGTTATAGCGGCTGTGCCGCCGCTAAGGCCTATTACCAGAGAGGACGCCAGGCCAAGGTTGGCAGGAAGTATCTGTTGGGATAATCTTATACACACCGGAAGGGTGGAAATAAGGAAAAAACCTCCACTGATATAGAATAGGATTGACCACATTCCTTCAGTTCTAAACACTAAAAAGAAAAGAGGAAGGCATAGCAGCAAACCCAGTTGAATAAGTATAGTGCTCCTGATTCCCTTATCATTAAGGTATCCAGATACTACTCCACCTATAGCTCCAATAACCCCAAAAGCTAGAAGCAGATAACCTACGTTTAGCAAAGTTATATTCTTCTGGGTAAAATGAAGTGGAAGAAAAGTAGCCAAAGAAACCCAGATCAGATCCCTGGAAAAAGAGGTAAAAATAATTATGGCCAGTAAACCAAGCTTCGGTTTTTTTACTTTTTTTACTTTTTTAAAAATATTGGTGTGCGGTCCTGCCGGCAGGTTTAAATTTGGTGACTTTAAGGTTTTCAGTAAAATAGCTGACATGATTATCCCTGGCACCATGGTTAGAGGGGTATAGGGCAAACCAATTTTTTCTATTATAAATATTATAAACAGGGACCCGGCCGCATAACCAAGATTACCCCCAAAGGAAATTATGCTGTTTCCCAATCCCCTTTTTTCTCCACCGAAGTGGCCGGCGATAGAGGCGCTGGAAGGATGAAAGGCAGAAATAGAAAGATTTCCCAAAAAAAGGAAAATTAAAATTAACCAATAGGAGGGCAATACCCCCAGCATGCTTATAAATATGGCTGCCAGCATGGGTCCTGCTACCATAAATTTTTTGGTTCCGTGCCGGTCTGAAAGCAAACCAAAGATTGGCTGGGTAAAACTATTGGCAATATAATTGGTGGAAGTAAGAATGCTTACCAAAAAAAGAGACAACCCAAATTTTGTAGCCAGTACTGGTATCAACCCTACTATAAAGCTGGAATACAGGTCTGTTACCAGGTGGCTGGTAGCAGACAAGGAAACCTGTAATTTGTTAAATTTTGAGGTAGAATCAGCCATAAATTCCTATCCTAATAATTAAAGAATGATTCTACAACTTTAAATTTAAATGTAAAATATATTTACAGGGGTAAACCTGGGATAGGCTAAAATAAGGTATATAGTAATTTTATTTTTTTGCATTTATTTTATATAATCAATTAGGCCGTGCTAGGCGGGGAGCTAGCGGTGCCCTGAACTCACAATCCGCTATAGTGAGGCTGAACAACGGTATTGAGGTTTCCCGCAGTAGGGTTTGACCTGGTGTAAGTGGCGATGAAAGCTGGGTCTCATGCGGCGAAGAATTGCGAACCCCGTCAGATTCGAAAGGAAGCAGCGGTAAGCAATAAACTTCGGGTGCCATGAGGGAACCTGGCTGGAGCAAACTGCATTAGGGGCACCTGTTGCGGTAAATCGAATTCCGCTGCACGGCTTTATCTTAAGGAGAATTATGGGATATATTTCTTTTTACAGAAAATGGAGACCGCAGGATTTTGACCAAATTATTGGTCAGGACTATACGGTAAAGACTCTAAAAAACGCTATTTTAAAAGAAAGGTTATCCCATGCCTATATGTTTTGCGGGCCCAGGGGTACCGGAAAGACATCCACTGCCCGCATCCTGGCCAAAGCCTTAAACTGTGAACAGGGACCTACTCCCAACCCCTGCAATAAATGCAGCAGCTGTATAAGCATATCGGACGGAAACCATGTAGATGTGATAGAGATAGATGCAGCTTCTAATAATGGGGTAGAGCATATAAGGGAGCTGAGGGAAAAAGTTAAGTATCTCCCCAGCAAGTTAAGAAAGAAAGTATACATCATCGATGAAGTACATATGCTTTCAGTGTCAGCTTTTAATGCTCTTTTAAAAGTACTGGAAGAGCCACCTTCCCACCTTGTGTTCATTATGGCTACCACTGAGCCCCACAAAGTTCTGCCTACTATTATGTCCAGATGCCAGCGTTTTGATTTTTATCCTATACCTGTAGAAGAAATAGTAAAGAAGCTTAAAAGGGTAGCTGAAACGGAAAATATTTCCATCGAGGATCAAGCCCTTAACATAATAGCTAAATATGCAGATGGAAGCCTAAGGGATGCTGATGGCATGCTGGAGCAGCTGTCTTCGTATGGGACAGGTACTATAACCATAGATGATGTCACTACTTTGCTGGGAGTACTGGATTTTGAACTTTTGTTTGAGTTTGCAGATATTTTGATTGAAAAAGACTTGGAGCAAGCCATAATGTTTGCCCATAGGCTGTTTGACAGAAACCAGGACCTAGGTAACTTCGTACAGGAATGGCTTAACCACCTTTACCTGTTATTTGTATATAAAAATTATGAGTTTCCAGAACAAATAGAAAATATAGCTGCAGATATCAGTGAAAGGTATAAGTCTCAGGCAAACCGCATAAATGCAAAAGACCTGAATTACTTGATTGAGTTATATTCTGAATTACAAAAACAGGCAAGATATGGCCACTTGGCGAAAACCCTGTTTAAAACCACCATGGTTAGGGCCCTATCTGTAAATGGGGAGCCTGTAGTCCAAAAAAGCAGTCCACCTAGTGTAACCCAAGAGGCTTCAAGTCTACCGGGAGACCATAGTTTAAAGACGAACTGGCTAAAGATCATCAACCTGGTTAAAAGGGCTAAAATATCGGTGCATGCCATGTTTGTAGAAACCTCTGCCTACAAAATTGATAAGAACGATTTATGGTTTTATCTGGACCAAAATAAAGAATGGCATAAACAGCAGCTTAACCGGCCAGAGAATTTGGATATAGTGGCTAAAGCTGTTCAACAGGCTGTTGGAAAGAAATTTAAGATTACCTTTTCCACGGAATCAGATACTCAATATATAGAACTTCCCCGGGAAAAACCGGCGGACTATGATCAGGATGAAGCTGAACTGGAAACAGAAAAAGTGCAGGAAACTGATTCTACTGAAAAGGTCTATGACTACCTGAAAGAAAAATTTAAAATAAAGGAGTAAAACAGTGGGTATGAATTACGGTAATATGATGAAACAGGCAAAGATGATGCAAAAAAAAATGCAGCAGATACAGGAAGAACTAAAAAAAACCGAATTTGATGCTTCTGCCGGAGGAGGGGCAATTAAAGTAAAGGTTAACGGTGAGCAAGAGGTACTGGAAGTAAAAATAAATAAGGAAATGGTAGATGCAGAAGACCTGGAAATGGTGGAAGATATGGTGGTAGTGGCTATAAACGATGCTATTTCCCAATCCAAGCAGAAGATGCAGGAAGAGATGGGATCCTTGACAGGAGGCCTGAATATTCCCGGTTTATTTTAATTTAAGGAACGGTTATGGCCTTATATATAAAAGCAGTAGAAAATCTAATCAATGAGTTCCGTAAATTACCGGCTATTGGACCTAAATCTGCCAGAAGAATAGTGTTTTACCTGCTTAGCCGCCCCAAAGCAGATATTGACCACCTGGTAGAATCTTTGTTGGAAATGAAGGATAAAGTTGGGTTTTGCCGGCAATGCCACAATTTAAGCCAGGAAGATATTTGTGATATCTGCAGGGATCAAGCCAGGGATAGAAGTAAAATATGTGTAGTGCAGTCTCCCAGCGATGTAGCCACGATAGAGTCTACAGGCGAATACAGGGGATTATACCATGTGCTGGGGGCACTTCTTTCTCCTATTGAAGATATTGGTCCTGAACACATAAAATTGCCTTCACTGCTAAAAAGGATTGACGAAGGGGATATAAAGGAAGTAATATTGGCACTTAATCCTACAGTGGAAGGTGAAAGCACGGCCATGTATATTAAAAAGATTATGGGCGACCGTGCTATAAACGTAACCAGGCTGGCCAGCGGCCTGCCTGTGGGCGGGGATTTGGAATACACTGATGAACTTACCCTGGGAAGGGCTATTGCTAACAGGGGACAGTTCTGAGAAAAATTCAATTGTAAATTGACGAATTTTTAAAACAAATAGATAATATAAAAAATTAATATAGAGCAATAACAGCTATAATGAGAGAAAAGCGTAATATAATAGTAATGAAGTTTGGCGGTACCTCTGTAGCCGACGCTGAAAAAATCAGGAGGGTAGCATTAAGGGCAATACAGGCCAGGAAAGCTGGCAAAGAGGTGGTAGTAACAGTTTCCGCCATGGGTTCTACGACTGACGAACTAATAAAACTAGCAGG